>JBDKHX010000163.1:0-4607 GCA_039797415.1 Pseudomonadota bacterium
GAAGGCATCACCAGCTACACCATGGGCGGACAACACTACCTGGCCATCGCCAACGAGGTATCGGGCACGACCTCCGTTTACGCATTGACCGCAGCCGTTCCTGAACCGGAAACCTATGCGCTGGTCTTGGCTGGTTTGCTGGCGATGGGCGTGGCTCACCGCCGCCGTTCGGCATGAAACGCCGTTGCAAGCACGCATGAAAAAAGGGCCAACTGGCCCTTTTTGTTTTTCAGCTGCGCCGTTCGATCAGAACGAATAGCCAACGGTGGCGGTGTACGCAACCGGCGTGAAATCAAATTTGGCCGTGTGGGTACGACCATTGCCAGACACGGTCAATGTGGAAGACACAAAGGTAGACGCCACACCCATGTTCACCGACCAAGTACGGTCAATGCTGTAGGTCGCTCCCACTTGCATGGCAGGGCTGATGGATGCCGAGAGCTTTTGCGTCATCGGAACACCGTTGTAAAGCGCCTGGCCAGACTTGTTCAACTCGGCTTTCATCTTGGTGTAGTTGACACCCAAACCCAGATAGGGCCGGAATCTGTCACCAGCAGCGCCGTATTTGTAATTGAAGAACACGGTCGGAGCGACCTGCTTGACCGTGGCAATCGTCTTCCCGGCATAGTTGACAAAATGTTGGTCAGCGGCCCTGTAAGGATTACCTGAATCAGCAGCGTTCGCGCGCGTCACATCTGAAACGTTCAACTCTACATCGTGCTCAGGCGGCAGGCCCAAAGCCAACTCCACAGAGAAGTTGTCATTGATTACGCGCTCGATGCTGAACAGCAGTGTCGACTTGGGTTGAACCTCCAAGCTGACACCTGCACGTGTAGACAGGCCATTAGGCAAGGTTCCAGAAAAACTCGAGCTGGTCGCATTGGGCTGAATGTATGCACCACCCAACTTCACGGTGTAGGTTTGAGCAGAAGCCGAACCAGCGATCAACGCGGCCACAGCAGTCAGGGTCAGAGTTTTGATTTTCATAGCGGGATCAATCAGAAAAGCACGACCGTGCGATTCGGGTACAACAGAGCGGCAGATTAGACAACACATCGGGCTTTCACTTAAGGGTTTTCATTGGTTTTTTACCAAACGAGAAATCCTTCACGTTTCAAGCTCTGCTCAATTTTTTTGCACCAAGGGCTACCCAGTGGCCCACCTCGCGGGCTATACTCTGCCTCCTTTTTAAGCAGCCCTGACCGCTCACCCGGTCGGGGCTTTCGCGTCTTGCAGCATGTTCATTGGCCCTCATGAACTCCCGAACCGTCTGTTCGTGGCCCCGATGGCGGGTGTCACGGATCGACCTTTCCGCCAGTTGTGCAAACAACTGGGGGCGGGCTACGCTGTGAGCGAAATGGTGACCTCGCGCAAGGACTTGTGGAACAGCCTCAAGACCTCGCGCCGCGCCAACCATGAGGGCGAGACAGCCCCAATCTCGGTTCAGATCGCCGGCACCGATGCGGCCATGATGGCCGAGGCCGCCGCCTACAACATTGACCGCGGCGCCCAGATCATCGACATCAACATGGGCTGCCCGGCCAAGAAGGTGTGCAACAAATGGGCGGGGTCTGCCCTGATGCAAGACGAGCCGCTGGCGCTGCAGATCGTTGAAGCCGTGGTGGCTGCCGCAGCCCCGCATGGCGTGCCCGTGACCTTGAAGATGCGCACCGGCTGGAGCCAGGAACACAAGAACGCCGAGCGCATTGCCCGCGCCGCTGAAAGCGCTGGCGTGGCCATGCTGACGGTGCACGGCCGCACCCGCGAGCAAGGCTACAAAGGCCAGGCCGAGTACGACACCATCGCCGCCGTCAAGGCTGCGGTCAAGGTGCCGGTGGTGGCCAATGGCGACATCACCTCGCCTGAAAAGGCGCAGGCCGTACTGGCCTACACAGGCGCTGACGCCATCATGATTGGCCGTGCCGCACAAGGTCGCCCCTGGATTTTTGGCGACATTGCGCACTACCTGGCAACGGGCGAGCACCGGGCCGCGCCGCTGACCCAACAAGTCAAGCAGTGGTTGCTCCATCACCTGGACGACCACTACAACCTGTACGGCGAATTCGCCGGCGTGCGCACCGCACGAAAACACATTGGCTGGGCCGTCAGAGCCCTACCTGGGGGCGAGGATTTCCGCGCCCACATGAACACGCTGGAGACCTGCGCGACCCAAGTGCAGGCGGTAGCCGACTTCTTCGATGCCCTGTCTGTAGCGCACGACCGCTTGCCCTTGGTCAACGCTGCACCAGAAGACGACGAGGCCGCGCAGGATGCCAGGGAGGCCGCCTGTACAGCGAACTAAAAAATTATGAGCAAGAAGAACATTCAAGAATGCATTCGTGACAACCTGGAGGGCTACTTTCAGGATCTCAAAGGGTCGGAGCCCGATGCGGTGTACGACATGGTCGTGCGCGCCGTTGAGCGCCCCATGCTGGAAGTGGTGATGAACCGTGCCGAGGGCAACCAGTCCAAGGCCGCCGACTGGCTCGGCATCAACCGCAACACCCTGCGCCGCAAGTTGCTCGAACACAAACTCATCAAATAACCGCGCTTTGCTTTAAAGGAAGACCCATGGCCCTCACCGCCCTGCTGTCCGTGTCTGACAAGACCGGCATCGTCGAATTTGCCCAAGCCCTGCACGCTCAAGGCGTCAAGTTGCTGTCCACCGGCGGTACCGCCAAGCTGCTGGCCGAAAAGGGCCTGCCCGTGACCGAGGTGGCCGAAGTCACCGGCTTCCCAGAAATGCTGGACGGCCGCGTCAAGACCCTGCACCCACGCGTGCACGGCGGCATCCTGGCCCGTCGCGACCTGCCTGAGCACATGGCTGCCTTGAAGGAACACGGCATCAACACCATCGACATGCTGGTGGTGAACCTGTACCCCTTCGCTCAAGCCACTGCCAAGGCTGACTGCACACTGGAAAACGCCATCGAGAACATCGACATCGGCGGCCCCACCATGCTGCGCGCAGCTGCCAAGAACTGGCAAGACGTGGCCGTGATCATCGACCCAGTCGACTACGAGCAAGTCTTGTCCGAAATGAAGGCAGACGGCATCACCCGTTCGACCAAGTTCATGCTGGCCAAGAAGGTGTTTGCCCACACCGCTGCTTACGACGGCATGATCACCAACTACCTGACGTCACTGGAAGCCGGCTCGGAGCTGAAGACCGAAGCTGTGCCCGCCAAGGAAGCCTACCCCGCCGTCTACAACCTGCAACTGCACAAAGTGCAAGGCATGCGTTACGGCGAGAACCCACACCAATCGGCCGCGTTCTACCGTGAAGCCCAGCCTGCTGAGGGCACCCTGGCTCAATGGAACCAGATCCAAGGTAAAGAGCTGTCCTTCAACAACATCGCTGACGCAGATGCAGCATGGGAATGTGTGAAGGCCTTTGAGCAGTGCGCTTGCGTCATCGTCAAGCACGCCAACCCTTGCGGCGTGGCCGTGGGCGCGACACCGCTGGAAGCCTATCAAAAGGCCTTGAAGACCGACCCGACATCGGCCTTTGGCGGCATCATGGCCTTCAACCGCCCCATCGACTTTGACGTGGTCGAGGCCATCAACGCCAACAAGCAGTTCGTGGAAGTGGCCATTGCGCCAGCCATCACGCCTGCTGCCCGTGCAGCTTATGCGTCCAAGCAAAACGTGCGTTTGCTGGAAGTGCCCCTCAATGACCAAACCCGCAAGCTGAGCAACGCCTTGGACTTCAAGCGCGTGGGCGGCGGCATGTTGCTGCAATCGGCTGACAACATCGACCTGGTCGGCGATGTCAAGGTCGTGTCCAAGTTGCAGCCTACCGAGCAACAAATGAAGGACATGCTGTTTGCCTGGACCGTGGCCCGCTTCGTCAAGAGCAACGCCATCGTGTTCTGCAAGGACGGCATGACCATGGGCGTGGGCGCTGGCCAGATGAGCCGTTTGGACTCGGCCCGCATCGCATCCATCAAGGCTGGCCACGCTGGTTTGACACTGCAAGGCTCGGCCGTCGCGTCTGACGCGTTCTTCCCGTTCCGCGACGGTCTGGACGTGGTGGTCGATGCAGGCGCGACCTGCGTGATCCATCCAGGTGGTTCGATGCGCGACGACGAAGTCATCGCCGCTGCGGACGAACGCGGCATTGCCATGGTGTTCACCGGTACGCGTCACTTCCGTCATTGATTCAATGAGTCGGTAAGCAAACCGGCTTGACCCACACGGTTGAGCCGGTTTCTTTTTATGCATATACTTCGCATGCGAAATAAATTCAAAGCCACATGACCCAACGCCCGCCTCGCCTCATCTTCTTGCTCAACAGCGCACAACGCCGCTTGCAGCAATGGATCGGTGCGCAGCACCTGCAATCCACACAAGCGGGGACAGCCACGCCCACCCCGGCCCAAAGCGGCGTGCTGTTTGTGCTGGCCAAAGAAGACGGCGCCACCATGGGCTACTTGGCCAGTGCATTGGATCTGGCCCCGTCGGCTGTTTCTGGGCTGATCGGGCGCATGGAAGCCATGCAATGGGTTGCCCGCCACCCCTGCCCAGAAGATGGCCGCACCCAACGCGTCTGGATTCAACCCAGCGGGCTTGAACAGTTGCCCCCTTTGCGTGAGGCCATGTCGCGC
>JBDKHX010000164.1:0-4607 GCA_039797415.1 Pseudomonadota bacterium
TACCTGGGCTTGCCATTGGTGGAAGGTGGCGACCTGGTGGTGCGGGACGAAAGCCTGTTCATGAAGACGGTACAAGGGCTGGAGCCCATCCACGGCCTGCTGCGCCGCCTCGATGATGACTATTGCGACCCGTTGGAATTGCGATCGGACTCCACACTGGGCGTGCCTGGTTTGATGCAAGCCGTGCGGGCTCGCAAAGTGGTGCTGGCCAATGCCTTGGGCACGGGCTTTTTGCAATCGCCTGCCATTCACGGCTTTTTACCCGGCTTGTCTGAGCATGTGTTGGGCGAGCCGCTGGCCTTGCCCTCTTTGCCGACCTGGTGGTGTGGCGAAGCCGCGGCTTGGCGTGCGGTACAACCCAAGCTGTCTGAACACGTGATCCGGCACAGCTACCCCCGAGGCGGGCCTGTTGTGCTGGGTCACAACCTGACGCCGGATGCGCTGCAGTCCTGGCGCGAATGCATTGAGCAAGATCCTGCTGCCTACACGGTGCAGCACTTTGTGCCTTATTCACAAGCACCGGTTTGGTCTGATGGCCAGTTGCGCATGCGTGGCGCTGCTTTGCGTGTGTATGCATTGGCCGATGGCCGTGGCGGCTGGCATGTGCTGCCTGGTGGGATGACGCGCATTGCGGCGCGTGACGCGGGCCCTGTGTCGATGCAGCAAGGCGGCAGCTCTTTGGACACCTGGGTTTTGACAGAAGGGCATGTTGACACCTTCTCGATGTTGCCTGCATCCGTCAAGGTGGATGAACTGGTTCAGCGGCAACGCCCTGTGGCCAGCCGAACTGGCGAGAACCTGTTCTGGATGGGGCGCTACACCGAGCGCTGCGAGCAACAACTCAAGCTGGTTCAGGGTTTGCATGATTTGCATGCTGCTGAAGACAGCCCGAATGAGGCCCTGCTTGAAACGCTCACCGCCTTATCGGTGCAGCAGGGCTTGGTGCCGATCGGCACACCCAGTTTGACCTTGGCCCCTCGGGTATTTGAACGTGCCTTGCTGGAGGCCTTGGGTGATGCCCAGGCCAAGCAGGGGGCTTATAGCCTGGCCTTCAATCTGTCTGCCCTGGAGCGATCAGCCCAAGTGCTGCGAGAGCGCTTGTCTCCCGCGCATGCCCGCTTGTTGCGGGCCATGGGCACGGACTTCGGTCAGCAACTCAAAGACAGCCTGGCCGACGACGCCGGTGGCGGTGCAGCCCTGGCTCAAGCCCAGGCGGCCTTGGATCATGTTGGTATCCAGTTGGTGGCCGTGACTGGCGCCCAGACGGACCGCATGACGCGCGACCCCGGCTGGCGGTTGCTCACTGTGGGCCGATTGATTGAACGACTGGTTGGTTACGCCGGTATCTTGCAGGCTTTCTTTGAACACCGTGCCTTGGTCAGCCCAGAGGCATTTGATCAGTTGCTGGACCTGTTTGACAGCACGATCACCTTCCGGGCGCGATTCCAGCGCCGGCTGGAAGTGCCCGCTGTGCTGGCCCTGCTGGTGATGGACGAGTCCAACCCCCGTGCATTGGCTTGCGTGCTGCGCCGCCTGCGAACCGAATTGGGCAAACTGCCTGTTCGCGCCGATGCGCAAGACGATTGGCTGTCCATGTTGCCTGCAGAGGGTGTGGGTGTGCCGCTGGATGTACTGAGCGATCCTGAAACGGGCCAGCAAGCTGTCATCGATTTGCTCCAAGCCCTGATCGACTTGGGTTGGCGTTTATCTGATGAAGTGGGGCGCCGCTACTTTGCGCATGCCGAGCCCACAGACTCGATGGTGAGCGTATGAGTCCGGTCGAGCCAGATCCATCCGTGCAGTGGGCGCAGTTGTCGGTCGAGCACGAAACGCTTTACCGCTACGGCACGCCCGTGGATCAAGCCCATCACCTGGCCTGTTTGCGGCCCCTGGTCGACGCGGGCCAGCAGGTTCAAGACTTCAGTTTGCAAGTCACGCCCACGCCAGCGCAGTTGCGCAACCGGGTGGATGATCACGGCAACGAGCGAGCCTACTTTGCCCTGCATTCAGCGCACCGCGAGTTGAGTGTGATGGCGCAAAGCCAGGTGTGGGTGGCAAACCGCTATGAGGGCTTGGACCCCACTCGGGGCGCCACCTGCGAAGAGGTGCGAGACATGCTCACCTACCGGGCTCATGCGCCATTTGAGCCCGCCAGCGAATACCTCTATCCCTCGCCCTACGTGCCCAATCTGGAGCCCCTGCGCGAATATGCCGCGCAGTCCTTGCTGCCAGACCGCCCCTTGGCCGAAGCTGCCATCGAATTGATGCAACGCATCTACGACGATTTTGACTACGCGCCAGCGTCGACCGACATCTCCACCCCTGTGCTGGATGTGTTCATCGAACGCAAAGGGGTCTGTCAGGACTTTGCGCATTTGATGTTGGCGTGCTTGCGCGTCAATGGCCTGGCGGGGCGGTACGTCAGTGGCTACCTGTTAACCCAGCCACCCGAAGGGCAGCCGGCCTTGGTTGGCGCTGATGCGTCTCACGCGTGGGTTAGCGTCTGGGTGCCCGGTTTGGGGCAGGATCTGGCCGGAGATTGGTTGGATTTGGACCCGACCAATGCTTGCGTGCCGGGGCACCACCACGTTCGGGTTGCACATGGACGCGACTTTGGCGATGTCACGCCCCTGCGCGGGGTGATCCGGGGTGGCGGCGAACACACATTTTTGGTGCGAGTCACCACCCGTTTGATCTCGGGGGCTGGTCAAGCCCCGGTTTGACGCACCACAATGGGGTTGGCACAGTCCATGCATAAGACTGCTTGACCGCGTTTACTGAGGAACCCCGTAGAGGGGCTGAGTCAATGAAATTCTTTGACGAAATGCATGTGAGCAGCGCCCAAGTGCGCGACCACTACCAGGGTTACGACCGCTGGCTGGCTCGGCAACCGCGTGAAATCATGGCCTCGCGCCGTGACGAAGCGGAAATGATCTTTCGACGTGTCGGCATCACCTTTGCGGTGTATGGCGACAAGGACGAAGATGGCTCTGGCACCGAGCGCCTGATCCCGTTTGACCTGATCCCTCGCATCATTCCCAGCCAGGAGTGGAAGGACATGGAAAAGGGCTTGCGTCAGCGTGTGACCGCCTTGAACCGCTTCCTGGACGACATCTATCACGGCCAGGAAATCCTCAAAGCGGGTGTGGTGCCGGCTGAGCCCATCCTCAACAACGCCCAGTTCCGCAAGGAAATGGTCGGGCTGAAGGTGCCGGGCGGCATCTACTCCATCATCGCGGGCATCGACATCGTGCGTGCTTGCAACCCGGATGGCTCTGGCACCTACTACGTGCTGGAAGACAACCTGCGCGTGCCAAGCGGCGTGAGCTACATGCTCGAAAACCGCAAGATGATGATGCGCCTGTTCCCTGATCTGTTCGCGGAACACCGTGTCGCCCCTGTGGCTCACTACCCGGACTTGTTGCTGGACACCTTGCGTGCCATGTCGCCTGCTGGTGTCAATGAGCCCACAGCCGTGGTGCTGACGCCTGGCATGTACAACTCGGCTTATTTTGAGCACGCCTTCTTGGCGCAGCAAATGGGCATTGAGCTGGTTGAGGGCAAGGACCTGTTCGTCAAGGACGACTTCGTCTACATGCGCACCACCCGTGGCCCGCAACGTGTGGACGTGATCTACCGCCGTCTGGATGACGACTTCATGGACCCTGAGGTCTTCCGCAAGGACTCGACTTTGGGTGTGGCCGGTCTGTTGCGGGCTTACCGCGCGGGCAACGTCACCTTGGCCAACGCCTTCGGCACGGGCATCGCGGATGACAAGTCGATCTATCCGTATGTGCCCAAGATGATCGAGTTCTACCTGGGTGAAAAGCCGATCCTGCAAAACGTGCCGACCTATGTCTGCCGTGAAAAGGACGACCTCAAATACACGCTGGACAACCTCGCTGAGCTGGTCGTCAAGGAAGTGCACGGCGCAGGGGGCTACGGCATGCTGGTCGGGCCAGCCGCCACCAAGGCCGAGGTGGAAGACTTCCGCAAGGCCTTGATTGCCAACCCGAGCAACTACATCGCCCAGCCCACCTTGTCGCTGTCGACTTGCCCGACGTTTGTGGAGTCGGGCATTGCGCCGCGCCACATTGACCTGCGCCCATTTGTGCTGTCTGGCAAGACCGTGCAGATGGTGCCCGGCGGTTTGACCCGAGTGGCCTTGAAAGAAGGCTCTTTGGTGGTCAACAGCTCGCAAGGTGGTGGCACCAAAGACACCTGGGTGCTGGAGGGCTGACCATGCTCAACGAACACATTGAACGACACCTGCCGGCCCACCTGACCGGGCTGTCACGTTCCGCATCGAATCTGGAGACCAAACCCATGTTGTCACGTACCGCAGACCACCTGTTCTGGATGGCTCGCTACATGGAGCGTGCTGAAAACACCGCACGCTTGTTGGACGTCAACTACCAGACCTCCTTGCTGCCACAGTCGACCGAATCAGCCATTCAGGCCTGGAAGGGTTTGCTCAGCATCAGTGAACTGACGGACGACTATCACCGGCTGCACAAAGAGGTCACGCCCAAGGACGTCATGGAGTTCATGGTGTCCGAGCCTCGCAATGCTTCCAGCATCCTCAGCTGCTTGCGCGCTGCGCGTGA
>JBDKHX010000165.1:0-5471 GCA_039797415.1 Pseudomonadota bacterium
CGGCTGGGAAACCTTGGCGGCGGCTGACGCCATCATCATGGGCGCCCCGACCTATATGGGCAGCGTGCCATGGCAATTCAAGAAATTTGCCGATGCCTCGTCCAAGCCTTGGTACACCCAAGCCTGGAAGAACAAGCTGGCAGCGGGCTTCACCAACTCGGCATCGATGAATGGCGACAAATTGTCGACACTGCATTACCTGTTCACCCTGTCCATGCAGCACAGCATGGTCTGGGTGGGCACCGGCATGATGCCAAGCAATGCCAAGTCAGCCACACGCAATGATGTCAACTATGTGGCGTCATTCAGCGGTGCGATGGCGTCCACGCCATCTGACGCCAGCGTGGACGAGATGCTGCCAGGTGACCTGGAAACAGCGCGCCTGTTTGGTGCTCGTGTGGCCGAAGTGGCTGCGCGCTACAGCGTCGCTTAAATCAAGGCGTCATCAAAAAGGCCCGGGCTGCCGATAAGGTGGCGACCGGGTCTTCTTCTTGGGGGATGTGACCCAACTCGGGCAGGTTCACCAGCTTGCACTTGGGGATGTCGCGGCAGAAGTAGGGGCCGTGTTCTGCCGGGTTCATCTGGTCCTTGCCGCCCCAGATGACCAGGGTGGGTTGCTGGATGCGGCGAATCAAATTGGCGCTGTAGCCAAATTGGGCTTGGTCCATGCGCAGGAACAAAGCTCGACGATTGCCCACACGCAGGTTCATTTGATAGTAACGATCGATCTTGTCGGGCGTGACTTTGCTGGGGTCGCCGTACACGCTGCGCACACTGGATGCCACCACTGCTTTGGGCAAAATTCGTTCGGCAATCCAGCGCCAGCCTTTGGCCCCCGCCAGTTGGAATCCCAGTGGCATGGACAAGGCTGATTGAGGGTAACCGTCCGAGCTGATCAGTACCAGTTTGCGTACCCGCTCAGGTGCCAACACGGTGGTTTGCCAGGCGACTTCTCCACCCAAAGCATTACCGACCAGTACCACTTGTTGCACACCGAGGGTGTCCAGCAAGCGCAGGACAAAGCGGGTGTACGAGTCAATGCGGTAGTCGCTTTGAGGGCTGGCGCCTGTCAGACCAAAGCCGGGCAGGTCAAACGAGATGACTCGCCGTTTGCCTTGCAACTGTGTTTGCCAGCCTTCCCATGTGTGCAGGCTGGAGGCCATGCCGTGGATCAAGACGATGGGAGTGGGGTCGTTGCGGGGGCCCGTGTCACGCACGTGCACCTGCATGCCGTCCAATTCGACAAAGGTCGATGGCTCAGGCGCCCAGCGCGCCACCAGTTGCCCCAGCTGTTTGTCTGGCTCCCAGGTGGCCCAGACGCCACCGGTGACACACATGGCCAGAACAATCAGGGCCCACCAAATACGTTTGATCCAATTCATCCGCGCATCATGCCGCGCTTCTGGCCTGCTGACGAGGCGGGTTCATTTTTCGCAACTGGCGCATGATCACCGGCTGGTACCAGGACCCCAGCAAGCGCGCGATTTTGTCGATCATGCGGGCGTCAGGCCCGACCAGCACGCGGCGTTGGTTTTTCTCGACGGCGGCCAGGATTTGCAGGGCTGCGCTCTCTGCTGTCGTCACGTTGATGGCCTTGTTGGCGCGGCGTTTTTGGGTTTCAGCGTCAACACCGGTCAGCTTTTGCATACTTGGGTCGACCTTGCCGGCCATGGCGATGTTGGTCTTGATGCCGCCGGGGTGCACGCAGGTGGCGCTGACGCCGCAGTTTTCCAGGTCCAGCTCCATGCGCAGGGCCTCGGTGTAGCCGCGCACGGCAAATTTGCTGGCGTTGTAGGTGCCTTGGCCGGGTACGGAGATCAAGCCAAACACGCTGGACGTGTTGATGACATGGCCGTCGCCACTGGCTTTGAGGTGCGGCAAGAAGGCTTGCGAGCCGTAGACCACGCCCCAGAAGTTGATGCCCATGATCCAGTCAAAGTCACTTTGTTTGACAGCATCCAGCGGCACGGTCAGGGACACGCCCGCGTTGTTGAAAATCAGGTTGACCTTGCCGTGGTCTTTGGCGACCTGATCGGCCCAGGCAAATACCGCGTCGCGGTTGGCCACGTCCAGTTTGGTGATCGTGACGCGTACGCCGTGGGCGCCAGCCAGTTCAGCGGTCTTGACCAGTTCGGCTTCGTTGACGTCGCTCAGGGCCAGGTGGCAGCCACGTTTGGCCAGTTCAACGGCCAGGGTGCGGCCCATGCCAGAGGCGGCGCCGGTGACTGCCGCCACTTTGTCTTTGAATGATTTCATGATTTGGAATTTTTCTCGGTGAAGGTGGGCTCAGCGGGTCACGCGGTGCATGAAGGCCACGGTTTGCTTGAGGCTGTCGCGGGCTTCGGGCAGCAGCACCATGGTGGGCCACACATGCGGCATCTTGGGCTTGAGGTGCAGTTCAGACTGCACCCCCTGTTGCTGCGCTTTGGCATGCAAACGGGTGGAGTCATCGCGCAGCACTTCGTGCTCACTGGCGTGGATCATCAAAGGCGGCAGGCCTTTGAGGTCGGCAAACAACGGGGATGCCAGTGGTGTGGTGGCGGGGCGGCCTGCCAGATAAAACTGGGCGGCCTGGGGCAGGGCGGGGGGCTCGAACATCACATCGGCTTTGGCCTGGCTGCGCATCGATTCACCCGAGCAACTCAAGTCTGTCCAAGGCGAGAACAGCACCGCGCCGGCGGGCATGGGCAGGCCTTGGTCGCGCGCGGCGATCAGCACGGCCAGTGTCAGTCCGCCGCCCGCAGAGTCGCCGCCAAACACCACCTTGCTGGGGTCCATGCCTTGGTCCAACAAGGCCTTCCACCAAGCCACGCCATCGTCAATGGCAGCGGGGAAAACGTGCTCAGGCGCCAATCGGTAGTCCACCGACAAAACCTGCGCTTGGGCTGATTTGGCCAAGTAGGCGCACACGGGGCGGTGGGTGTCCAAACCGCAGAAAAAATAACCGCCGCCGTGAAAGTACAGCACGGTCAGCTTGGGTTGATCGGCTTTGAGCCATTCGGCGGGGCACAAATTGTTCTGCGCGGGCACAGGCTGGTGAGACACCGATTTGGGCACGGGCGGGTTGCGCTCGGCCATTTTGTTGACCATGAGGCGGGCGTTCTGCACATTGAGCGTGCCGCGGGTGGCGCGCTTGAATTTGTAGCGCAAGAACCAACCTGTCAGGACTGCTTGAAAACTCATGGTGAGTGCTTTGATTTGTGACAATATTGCTTGTCACAATAGCTTTGACAATGGTTCGTGTCAATATAGCGATCCCTATGCAAGCCACAACTCCTGATTCCGCTCCAGCCAGCCGTCGGCGTTACGGCGGTGTTCTGCCTGAAGAGCGCCAGCGCCAGAGGCGCATCAAGCTGATCGAGGGTGCCACCGAGGTCTTTGGTACCAAGGGGTTTCATGCGTCCACCGTGCGTGAGGTGTGTGTGGCCGCGCATTTGACGGAGCGCTACTTTTACGAGTCTTTCAAGACCCTGTCAGAGTTGTTCATCGCGGTGTACGTGCAAATGCGCGAGCAGTTGATGGAGCGCACGCTGACGGTGTTTGCGCAAAGCGAGCAGCAGCCCGTGGTGCTGGTGGAGTCTTCCTTGCGGGTGTTTCTGGAGTTCGTCCGGGAAGATCCACGCCGAGGCCAGGTGATGCTGGTCGATGCGCTGGGCATCAACAACGAGGTGGCCCGCATCAGCGGTGACACAGCTCGGGACTACGGGGCCTTGGTGCGCACGCGTTTGCTGGCGATGATCAAGCCTGAGGCCGAGCAGGAAATCGACCTGGCCTTGCTCTCAGACGGCATGGTGGGTTTGAACATTTTGCTGGCGGCACGCTGGATGCAAGATGGGTTCAAAACGCCGCTGGACAAGGTGGTGCGAACCAACACTTTGCCGTACCTGGGCTTGTTGGCCTTGCTGGGACCCCAGGCAGGCGAGAGTAAAGCAGGCGATAAGTCGACGAAGTAAGTCGGACCCGGGTCAGGCCTTCATACAATGCCGGGATGGCATTTGTACACCTGCGTTCCCACACTGAGTTTTCCGTCGTAGACGGAACGGTCCGTATCGACGACCTCGTCAAGGCTGCGGCCAAGGACGGGCAGCCCGCCGTGGCCGTGACGGATCTAAGTAACCTGTTTGGTGCCGTCAAGCTGTACAAGGCCGCGCAGAAAAAAGGTGTGCAGCCCATCATAGGGGCTGACGTCTGGTTGGAGCCAGAAGAGGCTGGCAAAGCCCCCAACCGTTTGTTGTTGCTGGTTCAAACACGCCAAGGCTACCTGCGCCTGTGTGAGTTGCTGGGCGAAGCTTGGACGGCCCCTGGGCAGCGTACTCACGCCTGGGTCCATTGGGCCTCGCTGGCCGAGAACAACACCGGCTTGATCTGTCTGTCTGGGGCCGACTTGGGCCCAGTGGGGCAGGCCATCCTCAATGGCGACTTGGCCAAGGCCGAGGCGCAGGCCAGCAAATTGGCGGAGGCCTTTCCGGGCCGTTTCTACATCGAGTTGCAGCGCGCGGGCCACGCCACCAACGAGCCGCATATCCGGGGCGTGGTGCCAATGGCTGCCAAGCTGGGTTTGCCGGTGGTGGCCACGCACCCGATTCAATTTCAAGAACCGGACTTCAAGAACCGGACGATTTTGAGGCGCATGAAGCCCGCACTTGCATTGCCGAGGGCGAGACCCTGGGCAACCCACGTCGCATCAAGCGTTTCACCCGCGAACAGCATTTCAAGACCACGGCAGAGATGTCGGCCCTGTTTGCCGACATCCCCTCCGCTTTGGCCAACACGGTGGCCATTGCCCGGCGTTGCTCGCTGACCCTGGTGCTGGGCAAACCGCAGTTGCCCAATTTCCCGACACCGATCTTGCCCAGTGGCGAGCCGATGCCGATGTCGGACTACTTCCGCCAGTTGTCGTTTGAGGGACTGGAAGAGCGTCTGATCCATCTGTTCCCCAAAGAAGAGGAACGCGAGGCCAGGCGCGCCGAATACGTCGAGCGGCTGGAGTTCGAGATCAACACGATCTTGAACATGGGCTTTCCCGGCTACTTCCTGATCGTGGCGGACTTCATCAACTGGGCCAAGAACAATGGCTGCCCTGTGGGGCCGGGCCGGGGTTCGGGTGCAGGCTCTTTGGTGGCGTATGCATTGAAGATCACGGACTTGGATCCGCTCAAATACAGCTTGCTGTTCGAGCGCTTCTTGAACCCCGAGCGGGTGTCCATGCCCGACTTCGACATTGACTTTTGCCAGGGCAACCGCGACCGCGTCATTGACTATGTGAAGGACCGCTATGGCCGCGACGCCGTATCCCAGATCGCCACCTTCGGCACCATGGCGGCCAAGGCCGCGTTGCGTGACGTGGGCCGGGTGCTGGGCATGGGCTATGGCCATGTGGACTCGATCGCCAAGCTGATCCCTGCGCCACCGGGCAAGAGCGTGACCTTGGCCAAAGTGCCAGAGAACCCCGACCCCGGCGTCATCTACGC
>JBDKHX010000166.1:0-4598 GCA_039797415.1 Pseudomonadota bacterium
GCCTACGTGGTGCCGCACTTCCGTGGCTGCTCTGGCGAACCCAATTCTGGCCCCCGGTTCTATCACTCAGGTGACCATGCCGAGATCAATTGGATCTTGCAGCGCGCAGCCGCTCAGTGGGGTGGGCCGGTCTGGGCGGTGGGCGTGTCCTTAGGGGGCAATGCCCTGTTGCGCTGGGCACAAGAGGCGGGCTCGACTGCGACGCAAACCGCGTCGGCTGTGGTTGCTGTGTGTTCGCCCATCGATCTGGCCGCTGCGGGGCATGCGATTGGCTCGGGCTTTAACCGCCTGGCCTACAACCGCATGTTTTTGCAAACGCTCAAGCCCAAGGCCTTGGCCAAGCTGGATGTCTATCCCGGCTTGTTTGACAAGCAAGCCTTGCTGGCCGCCCGTGATTTGTACGAGTACGACAACGCCGTCACGGCGCCCGTGCATGGCTTTGCCAATACCGAAGACTACTGGGCGCGGTGTTCAGCCAAGCCCGGTTTGCGCGATATGAAACACGTGCCGGCTTTGGTGATCAACGCCCTCAACGATCCCTTTGTACCGGCTGGGTCTTTGCCTCAGGCGCAAGATGTGGGCGAGGCGGTGACCTTGTGGCAGCCACGTCATGGCGGGCATGTGGGCTTCCCGGCTGGTCGCCCGCCTGGGCATGTGGGCGCCTTGCCTGAGGCCGTGGCCCACTGGTTGACACAACAAGACAAGAGAACACGTCATGGATGACATCGTCAAAGCCGCGCTGAAAAAGTGGCCCAACGTGCCGCACTGTTACGGCTGGCTGGCGCTGGATGCGCGGGGCGATTGGTATTTGCGTGACGAGCCCACCCAAGCAGCGGGGCCCTTTCCGCACATCAAGGGCAGCCGCATTGAGCATGCCAAGCTCAAAGAATTCATCCATCGCAATTACGACCGTGATGAGCGAGGCGCTTGGTTCTTTCAAAATGGGCCACAGCGTGTTTACGTCCAGCTTGAGGCGGCGCCGCTGATCCTGGGCGTGCAGCGGCATGATGATGGCCGCTTTGAGGTCACCACGCACACGGGTGACGTGGTCAGCGAGGTCGGTCCATCCTGGGTGGATGAGCACGGGCGGCTGTTTTTGCAAACCCCCAAGGGCTTGGGGCTGATGCGATCACTGGACATGGATGTCGCAGCTGATGCCATCGAGGCGGGCTTGTGGGATCCACAGGACGTGGTCTTCGACACATTGCCGAAACAATGTCAGTTCGAGTTGAACCCGCAGCCTGCATAAAAAAACCGGCCCTCAGGCCGGTTTTGTTTTTGATACCAGCGCAAGCCGATATCAAGGAGCCGAAGCGGCTGCAGCAGGTGCTGCTGGTTCTTCAAACTTGGCGCCACCGGCGTTGGCCATGAAAGCCACGCCACGGGAGATTTCCAGATCGCTGTAGTCACCGCCACCTTGAGCTGGCATGCTGTTCTTGCCCTTCAAGGCCGAGTTCACCAGTGCCGCAAAGCCTGCGCCAATGCGTGGGCCCCAGGCGCCAGCATCGCCGAACTTGGGTGCACCCAAGGCGCCAGCACCGTGGCAAGAAGCGCACTGTGCTTTGTAGACTTCTTCGCCGCTGCGAGGGCCGGTGTTGGCGGAGGCTGACTTGATCTCAACGGTGCCGATCGGCATGATGCGTTCGGATGTGGCTTGAGCTGTCAGGGCATCGCTGCCAGACGAGCCTTTGCTGCCGGCAGATACATAGCTGACCAACAAAGCGATGATCACCACGGGCACAACAAATGCCAGCACGACCGCCACGATGAGTTGCTTGGGCGTTTTGATCGGGCCTTCGTGGCCGGAGTCTTGGGATTGGGGCGCTTGGCTCATGGGTTGTTCAGGAGGCGCTGAGTTAATCGGTAGACGACAGGTTTGTCGCCCTTGAAGCAGATCATTATAGTTTGTGCAGCGGCAATGAGACGTTTGTCGGTTAAAACTGACCTGTTCTGAGCCAAGCTCCCTAGGGGGCACTGTTAGAATGGTTCTTGTGTGCGGCTGTAGCTCAGTGGATAGAGTATTGGCCTCCGAAGCCAAGGGTCGTGGGTTCGATCCCCGCCAGCCGCGCCACCCCGCCAATCCCAGCAACCAGCAAGCGACAGCGAAAAGCGTTTTGTGGAACAGCGAGTCAAACCACGGGTCCCCGTTCGTTGGCGAGGATTCTTAGCCAAATCGATTGAAGACAAGCAGTTCGTCACTGTCGACAACATCAGTGAGGATGGCGCAGGCCTGCACGGTGATTTTGGTGGTTACAAGCTAGGTGAAAAGCTGACTTTGGTGATGGAAATGCCGGCCAAGCCCGGCGAGCCCAAAGCCACGATCCTGCAAGCCGGGGTCACGATTGTGTACGTGGTGGCCGAGGCCAAAACAGGGCAATTTCGGATTGGTTTGAAGATCCACGAAATGCCTGAAGCGACCAAAAAAGTATTCACCAAATTATTGGCGTGATGGCGCTTGAGCCGTCCATGCAAAAAGCGGAAGCAGTTGGCCAATGGATGACGCATTGAACAAGGACGGGGCTCTCGATGCCGATGTGACGTTGGAGTACTTGCTCCGTCGCATGCGCTTTAAGACCGATTTCCCGGCCTTGTCCACCTCTGTGGCCCGCGTTCAGGCTTTGTCCACGTCTGAAACCGAAAACCTGCACACCATGTGCGACGAAATCCTGCAGGACGTCGCGCTGACTCAAAAGCTGTTGCGCATCGTCAATACGGCGCACTATCGCCGTGCAGGCAGTGATCAGATCAGCACCATTTCGCGCGCTGTGGCCATCATCGGCATGGCCGGTGTGCGCAATATGGCTTTGTCGCTGATGTTGTTGGACCACATGCCCGATCGTGGTCAGGCGCAGCAACTGAAGGTCGAGTTTTTGCGGTCTGTGATGGCAGGCACGCTGGCCAGTGAACTGAGTCAAACCAACAAAGAGGCCGAGCAGGCCTACATTGGTGCCCTGTTCCGCAATTTGGGGCGGCTGCTGGTTGCGTTTTACTTGCCAGAGGACGCAGAGCAAATTCGCACGCAAGCCAAAGCTCGGCGTACGGACTTCACCCTGGCGGATGAGGCTGCCGTGTCTTCGGATGTGCTGGGCATGTCCTATGACGATTTGGGGCTGCAAATTGGTGCCAAATGGGGTTTGCCAGATACCTTGCTGCAGTGCATGGCCATGCCTTCCGACAAGGTGCCAACGAGATCCCTGGCGGGGCGCCCCGAGCGCATGACCTGGTTGGCCAGTTTGGCCAATGATGGCGCCGAAACCATCCTCAACACCGAGCCAGTGGAGTTGGGGACTGAGTTAGGCGTGTTGACCGAGCGTTAT
The DNA here is from genome assembly GCA_039797415.1 of Pseudomonadota bacterium. Taxonomy (GTDB): domain Bacteria; phylum Pseudomonadota; class Gammaproteobacteria; order Burkholderiales; family Burkholderiaceae_C; genus Aquabacterium. The sequence continues at coordinate 3,318 of JBDKHX010000166.1, forward strand.
GCCCGCGCCCTGGACCTCACGCCGCAGGCTTTGCAAGATGCGGCAGGCCGTGCACGCAAGCGCATGACCGAAATGACCGATGCGCTCAACATGACGGTGCCTGCGCGCTCCTCAGCTGAACGCTTGCTGGACACCTACTACGTGGATGCGCCCAATGCGGGTGAGGTGGGGCCTGATCCAGAGGACCTGGGCTTGGATAGCCAAAATGGGGTGCTCAGCCAGATCGTGCCTTTGCTCGATGAGCAGTCTCCTGCCGATGTGTTGGCCGCGGGCGTGCAAGACATCACCAATACCTTGGTCGATCAGTTCAAGCTCAACGATGTGCTGCAAATGATTTTGGAGACCATGTTGCGTGCGCTTGACTGCCGCCGCGTGATCTTTTGCCTCAAGGATGCAAAGTCAGGGGCCTTGGTTGGGCGTATTGGCATGGGAGATGGCGCTGATGCCATCAAAGCGATGTTCAAGGTGCCGGTAGACCGGGTGGATCCAGCCAAAGCGGATTTGTTTGGGGCGGTTTGCCTGAAAAACCTGGATACGCTGATCGCCGACGCCAGTACCGCGTCGGTGTCGGCGCGTTTGCCTGGCTGGTTCAGAGATCAGGTGCAGTCGCCCACATTTTTGTTGCTCCCCATGGTGGTCAAGCGGGCCAACCAACAAGTGGTTTTAGGCCTGATTTATGCTGACAAGGCCCGAGCTGGTACGTTGAAGGTTGATGAGCGCGAGTTGTCACTGCTGCGCACCTTGCGCAATCAGGCCATCATGGCCTTCAAGCAGTCGTCCGGGGGATAATCCCCCCCCATGTTTCGAATCGTCCTGGTTGAACCCGAAATCCCGCCCAACACGGGCAATGTGATCCGCTTGGCTGCCAACACCGGCTGCGAGCTGCATTTGATCGAGCCCTTGGGCTTTTCAATGGATGACAAGCTGCTGCGCCGAGCGGGGCTGGATTATCACGAGTACGCACCCGTGCAGCGTCATGCCAATTGGCAGGCCTTTCTGGATAAGGTTCAGCCTGATCCCGCTCGCCTGTTTGCGTTCACGACGCGTGGCAGCCAGCCCTTTGCGGATGTGGCCTGGCAGCCGGGTGATTGTTTCGTGTTTGGATGCGAGACCCGCGGCTTGGACCCGGCCTTGCGCGAGACCTTTCCCCATGCGCAGCGTGTGCGTTTGCCGATGCAGCCCGATCAGCGCAGCTTGAATTTGAGCAATGCGGTGGCCGTGGCTGTGTTTGAGGCTTGGCGCCAAAACGGGTACGCCGGCGGCGGCTGAGGTGTCAGCCTT
>JBDKHX010000167.1:0-8926 GCA_039797415.1 Pseudomonadota bacterium
CAGACAAATCATCCTACCCAGATGTCAGCTTTACCAATGCACCCGATGATGGATACGACCCGACAGGAACCTCGACGGATCTGACCGACGCCTACTATTACTTGTACACAGGCACCCAGCCCAAAATGAGCTGGAGCTACAACTTTGCTGGCGTAGACACCACCACCACGTTCTACACCGAGTGCCGCACATCGATTTCGTCGGGTAGCAGCGTGTTCACCTATGTGCCGCTCAAGACGGCCACAGCCGCCGAGCAGCAAAAATATGCGAACTGGTATTCGTACTATCGCAAACGCTACTTGCTGATGCGAACAGCCATGGGGCGAGCGCTGAGCAAACTGGACGAATCCTACCGAGTAGGACTCAGCGTGATCAGTGACACCAAGGCGATTGACGGAACCAACTACTTCCGAGACGTGAAAGACTTTGGGACCACGCAACGCAGCAACGTCTACAGCAGCTTGTACAGTGCGCCCCCCAGCTCCTGGACACCACTGCGCGGAGCACTGGGCAAAGCAGGCCGTTACTTTGCCAAAAAGGCAACCGGGCAAACCTACGACCCCATGCAGTACGCCTGCCAACGCAACTACGCGCTGCTGTCAACCGACGGGTACTGGAACACCGATATCGAAACATCCAGCTACGGCCCATACATTGTTAACGCCAACACATCAGTAGGCCAACAAGACGGCACTGAAGCGCGCCCGATGCTAGATAGCACGGCAACTGTCACCACACGTGTTACCACCTACACGGCGCTGGCTTACCGAGACAGAACATCCAACACCCAAACCCGTACGCGAAACTGGACGCGAACAAAAACCGCATACGTCGCGGGAACGGGTTCGTGTTCGGGCAAGTATTTCAAACGCACCTATAAGGAAACGTCTACGACGCCTCAACAGCAACAACAATACTTCTTCACGCCCCAGCAGGCCACTTACACCTACAAAACCACAGACACACTGGTCAACGGACTCCTGTCTGAATCAAGCAGCACGGCTGTCACCATTGGATCTTGGGGCACAAAATCCGGCTCATCAACCACCACTTACCCGACTGACTCTGGCACGCCCACGGCTTATACGACAGCTTCCTCACACTCGTCATCAACCTGTGTCACTTCGTCGGCAGCGACCACATACTCCACCCCTACCGCTGGTAGCTGGACATCGTGGTCGCCATCTTCGCTCACCTACTCATACACAGCCCCTGCACTAGGGTCTTACGCAGCCGGCACACCAACAGAGAGCAGCGTTGTCATGGGCGGTGTTTCAGACACTCTGGCTGACGTGGCTCAGTACTACTGGTCAACCGATTTGCGCCATGACGACTTTGGCAATTGCAAATCAACCAGCTCAGGTACCGAGCGAGATGTGTGTGCAGATGTCTTGACGCCTGTTGGTGCAGACACCAACAAGTCGCAGCACATGTCGACTTACTCCATCGGCTTGGGCACCAACGGCACACTAACCTATGACCCCGATTACGCCACGCAAACAACAGGTGATTTTGCAGACCTGAAAGAGGGCCGCAAAATTTGGCCGGAACCAGGTGATGGTAAAGGCGCAGAAAACATCGATGACTTGTGGCACGCGGCCGTCAACGGCCGGGGCAAGTACTTCTCAGCCATGAGCGCATCGAGCCTCAGTGACGCGATCAACAGCGTGTTTGACTCTGTCCGCGAAGAAGCTGGTGCCGCTGCCGCCGCCGCGACAACCTCGCTGGAGTTGATCTCAGGCGACAACAACAAGTTGTTCAGCGCCAGCTATACCACCCAACAATGGACCGGTGACCTGAAGGCCTACTTGTTCAACGGGACAACGGGTGTTGTATCCAGCACACCACTATGGTCTGCCCAGGCGCGACTTGATGCTCGCGTGGACTCGCGGACACACAGCGATCGCAAGATTTATTTCAATTCGTCATCGTCACTCACTGAGTTCTCTTACAGCGCGCTGACCACGACACAAAAAACCGATTTCAATAACCTTTGCGTCACGTCCACCCTAAGCCAATGCGCAAGCTTGTCTGTCGATGAAAAAGCAACCGCGAACAGCGGGGATAACCTTGTGAACTACCTGCGAGGTGACCGTACGTATGAAGTCGGAAAGACCAACGGCGCGTTCCGCAAACGTGAGCACATCCTGGGAGACATCATCAACGGAGCCCCCGTGTACGTTGGCAAGCCTCCATTCAAATACGCCGACACGGGATACGCTGATTACGTGACAGATCACAGTGACCGCAAACCAATGGTTTACATCGCCGCCAACGATGGCATGCTGCACGCCATTTCAGCTGGCAGCGATGATGGAGGCGCAGAACTCTGGGCATTCATCCCCAGTGCCGTACTGCCCAACCTCAGTAAACTGGCTGAAACTGACTACGCCAACAAGCATCGTTACTTCGTGGACGGAGCCCCGACTGTTGCCGACGTCAAGATCGGTGGAGCCTGGAAAACCATCCTCGTTGGCGGGCTCAACAAGGGCGGCAAAAGCTATTACGCCTTGGACATCACCGATCCTGAATCCCCCCAATTTCTGTGGGAGTTCACAACCACCGACATGGGGTACACCTTCGGCGCCCCCGTGGTCACCAAGAAAAAAGATGGCACCTGGGTGGTTGCCGTCACGTCCGGCATCAACAACAGCACAGGTGATGGCAGAGGCCACCTCTATTTGGTGGACGCAGCGACAGGAGCCCTGCTGACGGATCTCCCAACCTCGGAAGGTTCTGCATCCACTCCGAGCAACCTGAGTCAGCTTAATGTCTGGATTGAAAACAGCGATACAGACAACACCTCCGTGCGCTACTACGGTGGCGACATGCAAGGCAACCTCTGGCGCTTTGACCCAGACGCTAACCATGGCGCAGTTGCCTCTGCCACGAAGCTCGCTGTGTTGCGCACAGGTGGATCCACACCACAACCCATTACAACCCGCCCCGTCACGGTCGAGCTGTACGGCAAGCCTGTGGTCATCGTAGCGACTGGCCGCTATATGGGCGACCCAGACGTCACCGACACCAACGTTCAATCCGTCTATGCGATTCGGGACACCTTGACCGACACAGGCTGGGGTGATGTGCAGGCGGATGTCTCAAACTTCACAAAACAGACCATGACGGTATCGGGCACATCCGCCTCTGTGACATCGCACACCGTAGATTGGACCAAAGGCGGTTGGTGGTTGAACTTCCCCAACTCCGGTGAACGGATGTTCGTGGACATGGACCTGCAACTCAACACCCTGGCCATCAGCACGGCCGTCCCCAATGGCAACCCTTGCGCTTCTGGGGGTAGCTCCTGGCTGTACTTCCTGTATGCGGCGACCGGCAGCAAACTGAGCAGCGCCACCGATGCTGGGGCTCGCTTCAGCCCAGACACCTTGATTGTGGGCGCCAACTTTGTGAAGGATGCCAATGGCGACCTTCGCCTGATCACCCAAGACAACAAAGGCGAGATCACCACCGATCTAGGAGAGAAGAAGACGCCACCACCGACATCGGCCACGGCACACCGCACATCTTGGCGAGAGTTGATCGACTGAGCCATCGCATGTCAAACCGTGTTGTCTGGATGTGTGCCGCCTTGTCATTGGTGGCGCACGCCATGGCTGCCTCAATGTGGCACCCCATGGATCGATCCGTCAGAGGCGGGCGCACATCTGCAGCAAGCGTGTGGACGCTTGGTCAGCCGGTCTCGACAAGCCCCTCCACCCTGACAGCCAAGCAGGCCAAAAGCCATCGGCCAACTGGATCCAAAATTTCCGCTGGGCCAACCAGTGCAGAACGAAGCGATCCAGTTGAGCCGCAGCGCATTGACGGCCCTGCGCGCGAGACCGCACCAAGTACCGAGTTACCAGCAAAGCCCATTGCAGCGACCAACACAATAGGGGATGCAGAGGGTTGGAGTGATTACATTCCTCGCCCTCAACTCAGCATGGCCCCCGTCGCACAGAGGGCCATCTTGATTGAAGCGCCGCCAGATCAGCAAGAACCTCGTCGGATCAGCGGCGTGCTGTCGATTTTCATCAACGAGTATGGCGTTGTCGACCACATCGTCCCAACTGGTTCTGACATGCCTCCAGAGTTTGAAAAGGCGGCCATTGCAGCCTTTCGTGGCATGACCTACTCACCCGGCCAGTTGCAAGGGCAAGCCGTCAAATCCCGCATTCGAGTCGAAGTCGTTTTTGACAACACCCCGCTGGAAGACCTCGCCCTAGGGCCGCCCCAACCCTGACGCCGAAGCGTCAGATTGTCTTGACTGACTCCTGCCGCGTCAGCGCCTCATCCAGCACCTCAATCCAGTGTTTGACAGGCGTGTTGGTGCCACTTTGCAAATGCACGATGCAGCCAATGTTTGCAGATGCAATCACGTGTGGCTCGGTTTCTTCCAAGGCTTTGAGCTTGTCGTCTCTCAACTGACGAGACAACTCTGGCTGCGTCACACTGTATGCGCCACCGGCCGGGCCAGATTGACGTCAAACCCCAGCTCACGCAAACCCAATTCAATCGGGCCCGGCTGCGTGGCGCTGCTCAGTTTTTGCGCATGGCTCAAACTGCAAGGCGGATGAAAGGTCATCGACCCCAATGATCCTTCGGGCCGGCGTCCAAACCGCCGCTTGAGCAAGGGCACCCACGATGGCAACAACTCGCCAGGGTCTTTGGCCAAAGCCGCGATGCGTTTGGCTTTGTCGGCATAAGCCGGATCATCAGCCAACAACTGTCCATAGTCCTTGACCCACGCGCCGCAACCGGAGGCATTGACCACAATGGCCTCTGCGGGCGTTTTGGACTCGACCCATGGCCACCAGGCATCGATGTTGGTCCGCGCACGCGCCTTGGCCCCTTCCAGATCACCCATGTGACCCTGGATGGCGCCGCAGCAACCAGAACGGCCAGACACCCCGGCGCGGATGCCCATCACATCCAGCACCCGCGCCGTGGCGGCATCCACATGCGGGCGCAAGCTGCGCTGCACACAGCCTTTGAGCAACAACACCTGGCGTGCATGCATGGCCTTTTTGCGATCAGGCCAACGTGGCGGCGCCATGGGTGGCAGCAAGGGAATCCGCTCCTGCCACAGCTTGGGCAAGACGGGGCGCACAAAACGGCCCAGCTTCAAAGCGGGTTTGAACCAACGCGACGGCAGCACCTTGATCAGGGCCCAGCGCATGGCGCGCTCTTTGAGGGGGCGCTTCACACGCGCATCGACGGCCGGCTGCCCCACGGCCAACAGGTCGTGATACTGCACACCCGATGGGCAGGTGCTTTCGCAATGGCGGCAACCAATGCACTTGTCCAGATGTTCTTGCGTGGTGCGTGTGGGGGCATGCCCCTCAAACACCTGCTTCATCAAGTAGATGCGACCACGCGGACCATCCAGCTCATTGCCGGTCAGCTTGTATGTGGGGCAAGTGGCATTGCAAAAGCCGCAATGCACACACTGGCGCAACACGCCCTGAGCTTGTTGGCCCTCGGGGGTGTCCTGAAATTCGGGAGCGAGCTGGGTTTGCATGGCAACGACAAAAAATCAGGCAACAGCAGCGGATGGCTCCGTGCTCCATTTACGACCGGTCTGAAACACCCCATCGGGGTCAAACGATTGCTGCACACGGTCATGCAAGCGCCGTTGCACACCAGACCACTGGGCCGCATCGGCCATTGGCTGAACCTGTGTCGACACGAAAGCCTGCGCATGACCATGCGCCAAGGCAGCCACATCGTGCACCGTCTCCGCAGGCACCGCTGTGCAGACCCAGCGCTGGCTGCCAAACCATTCGGTCAACTGCTCACCGGGCAAGCCAAAAGGTTGCGCGGTCGACGGCACCGAGAAGCGCCACAAGGTAACCCCATGGGCTCCACCGGCCGCCACAGCGGCGCGAGCACGCGTAAAGAACTCGTCCGACTGATCTCGCAGTCCTTGCCAAAAGCCCTCGGCCACGGGGGGCGCAATCAGCTCACCGCCGCGCTCTTTGTACATACGTTGGACCGAACTGGCCACGGCCGAGCGCGCACCGCGCAAGCGCAGCACCAGCATGCCATCCCACCAGGCTGAGGCATCCAGGGGCATGGGCTGTGCGGCCCATTGGTTGACCTGCGCCAAGGCATCCGCCTCGTTCATTTCAATGCGCAGGGTCGCGGTCGAAATGGGTTGCGGCATGACCTTCAAGGTCACATCCAGAATCACCCCCAGGGTGCCCATGGACCCAGCCATCAAGCGAGACAAGTCAAACCCCGCCACGTTTTTCATGACAGAACCACCAAAGCGCAGCACCTCGCCCCGCCCGTTCATCACGGTGCAGCCAAGCACATGATCACGCAAGGCGCCTCGGCTGACACGGCCAGGGCCACTCAAGCCTGCCGCCACCACGCCACCCATCGTGGCGCCGTCATACGATGCCCAACCATAGCGCGGCGGCTCAAACGCCAGATACTGGCCTTTGCTGGCCAACAAGGACTCAACCTCGGCCAAGGGAGTGCCTGCTCGTGCGCGCACATACAACTCGGAGGGCTCGTACGCCTCAACCCCACGCCAAGCCGTTGTGCTCAAGATGTGATCACCCTGTGCCGTGTCACCCAAAAAGTCTTTGGTGCCACTGCCTCGCACACGAATGCGCTGCCCATCCGCTGCCGCAGCCCGGATTTGATCAGCCCAATCGCTCCACTGTTGGTTGGTATTTGCTGTTGAGTCAGCCATGATGGCGGGGAACACTGACAGACAAGATCCCATTAGGATAACTGCGATATGAAAGCTGCCGCCCTCCAAATGGTCTCCACCCCCCGGGTGGACGAGAACCTGGCCCAAGCCCAGGCCCTGATTGCGCAAGCTGCAGCCCAAGGGGCTGAGCTCGTTGCTCTACCGGAATACTTCTGCCTGATGGGCCATCGAGATGCCGACAAGCTCGCCATTGCTGAGCCTTTGGCCGATGCCGAAGCACCCGACGCCCAAACCTGCCCCATGCAAGCCATGCTGGCGCAGGCCGCCAAACAACACGGCGTGTGGCTGATTGGCGGCACCCTGCCCATCCTCAGCCATGAGGCGCAACGTGTGTTCAACACCACACTGGTGTTCAACCCGCAGGGCATCCGCGTGGCCCGCTACGACAAGATTCACCTGTTTTGCTTTGATGATGGCGACAAGGCCTACAACGAGGCCCACACCCTCACCCCAGGCACCCAACCGGTCGCCTTTGACATGACCGACCGATCCGGCCAGAGCTGGCGCATTGGTTTGAGCGTTTGTTATGACCTGCGCTTTCCTGAGTTGTTCCGAGCGCTGGGTGCAGGGCGCCCCCTGGATTTGATCGTGCTGCCCGCAGCCTTCACGCACACCACCGGCCTGGCCCACTGGGAGCTGCTGCTACGCGCCCGCGCAGTCGAGAACCTGTGCCATGTGCTGGCTCCGGGACAAGGCGGCGAACATGAAAATGGCCGTCGCACCTTTGGGCACTCGCTGCTGATTGGGCCTTGGGGCGACGTCCTGGCTTGTCAGTCCGAAGGCGCTGGCGTGGTCATGGCCGATCTCGACTTGGCTTATCAAGCGAAGGTGCGCACCCAACTACCGGCTTTGCAACACCGCGTCATCACGGGCTGATTGACCAACCCGCACCCAAACTGGGATCAGAGCTTGCCCATGGCGTCATCCGACGCCTGCTGGCTCTCGCTGGGCGTCAACTGATCGCCAAACAGTTTGAGCGAATGGGCATGCATGCCCTCACGGAAGTGCTTGCGATCAAACAGCTTGGCCTGGGCCTCGGGTGGCAAATCGGTCACGCACAACACATTGCGGCGGATCAGGACGTCAATCAAGTCCTCCACAACCCGAACCAGGCTCGCATCCAAAGCAGCAAACTGCTGCTCGTCCGGACTGCGGCCCAGAAACGCGGCCACATCCGGGTGATCGGCTGCGATCGAATGCGCCCCCGGCACCGGCGCGCGGTGCAGGCTGAGGATGTCACCATCAGGATTGCGAAGAACGTAGAGCATGGCCAAGCAATAAGGTTACAGCCTGGTTATCGGTGCATCAGCCCATGGACTTGAGCCGCACCCCGAACCCCAGACCTAGGCAATCGAACAATCTGCCAACAACCACTCGCCCATCAGCACCCCTTGCGACAAGCAATCGGCGCGAATCTCCACACCAAGAGGCAAGGTCAATGCACGATCAGCAGCATCTGGGGCCATCACCAACCTCAAGCCTTGCGTGCGCCCCTGCACAGCCAGACTGAGTACCAGCACCCCGCTCGTACCTTGCTCGATCGAGGCCAGTGTTCCCGTCAGGGCAACGCGTTGTCCTGCTCGCGTTCGATGAATGAGTTCCGGGCGGGCCTGCACTTGATCTGACATGGCCTGAGCGGTCATCACAGCCCCCTCTGTGGTCCGCGCAGCAGATGCACGCGCCCCTGCCGCGGCGACCTGCTGTTGAATCGCATCCACCGCCACGGTGGGCAACGGCGCCGTGACGGGGTCATCCGCTGGCGGAGCCCCAGACACCAGCCACCACCCTAAACCCCCGACACATACGCCAACGACCGCACCCATCCCCATACGCGGCCGAATCCAGGACATGCGCGCACTCACAGCGTCAAGAGGTACTGGACGAGATCCGACACCTCCGATCCCTGGCGCGCACACCATGGGTGAGGCGCAGCAGGCATCCCGATGGGCGCTGGGGCACCCATTTCATCGGGCCCATACTGAGTCCGCATCTTTTGGTAGTCCCAGTAATAGTGGCTGGCATCCCAAGCCACGTTGCTGAAGTACTTATGTCGCTCGACAAATCGGTTCCGCGCCGCATAGGTGATATCAAAGATATCGCGCGGCTTGTCTTTGTAAACCCGGAACACATCGCCCTTGCGGTTGAGGTCAGGCGCAGGCGTGGGCTGATCCGCGGTGCCGGGTACCGGGCGCACAGGCGCAT
>JBDKHX010000168.1:0-4568 GCA_039797415.1 Pseudomonadota bacterium
TCCATGTGCTGCCGTTTGCAGCTGGATCTGCGTGAACTGCTCAAGCGTGGCAATGGCTTGTTTGGATCGGCCGAACAAACCGGATCGCTGGGTGTGGTCACCTTGAACTGCGCGCGCCTGGGTTATTTGTACCGAGGTGACGAGGCCGCATTGTTGGCCCGCACGGATGAATTGATTGGCTTGGGCAAGACCAGTTTGGAGATCAAACGCAAGGTCATCCAACAGCACATGGATGCGGGCTTGTTTCCGTACACCAAGCGCTACTTGGGCACGCTGCGCAATCACTTCTCGACATTGGGGGTAAACGGCATCAACGAGATGATCCGCAACTTCTCAGCCGATCAAGAAGACATCACCACACCTTGGGGCGAAGCCTTTGCGCTGCGCTTTTTGGATCACATCCGCGCCCGCATCACCGACATCCAGGAAGAAACCGGCCACCTCTACAACCTGGAGGCCACACCGGCTGAAGGCACCACCTACCGCTTTGCCAAAGAAGACCGCAAACGTTTTGCCGACATCTTGCAAGCGGGCCCGACGGACATGCCCTACTACACCAACTCATCACAGTTGCCCGTGGGCTTTTGTGATGACCCGTTTGAAGCGCTGGAACGCCAAGAGGCACTGCAATCGAAGTACACCGGCGGCACAGTGCTGCACCTTTACCTGGGTGAGCGGGTGTCGTCCAGCCAAGCCTGCAAAGAGCTGGTGCGCCGAGCCCTGACGCGCTTCCGCTTGCCCTACATCACCATCACACCCACGTTCTCGATCTGCCCCGTGCACGGCTACATCGCCGGTGAACACGAGTTCTGCCCGCACTGCGATGCCGAGGCGCTGGCACGCAAGTCCCCCGCTTCATTGACCCACTGAGTTCAACCCCCTGAAGGAGCCACCATGCAAACCATCCGCCACCCCAACGCAGCGCACCCCATCTTGGCTGAACACGAACGCCAACGATGCGAAATCTGGACCCGTGTGATGGGCTACCACCGCCCCGTTGCATCGTTCAACACAGGCAAAAAAGGTGAGTTTGCCGACCGCGTTTACTTCCGCGAACACACCGCCGCCAACGACCAGGTTTGCACACCCAGCGCGGACTGATCCCCACCATGTTGACGATTGGCGGCTTCACGCCCTTGAGCACCACCGACTGGCCCGGCAAACTGGCGGCGGTGGTGTTTGTGCAAGGCTGCCCTTGGCGCTGCCACTACTGCCACAACGTCAGCTTGCAAGACCGGGCATCCAGCCAGCCTAGTGCTTGGGCCCAGGCCTTGCGCACATTGCAGCGCAGACAAGGCTTGCTGGACGGCGTCGTCTTCAGCGGGGGCGAGCCCTTGTTAGACCCTGGCCTGCCCCAAGCCATGGAGACCGTGCGCGATCTGGGTTTTCAAGTGGGCTTGCACACCGCCGGCATCTACCCCGATCGGCTGCAAGCCATCTTGCCCCTGATTGATTGGGTGGGGCTGGACATCAAAACCAGCTTTGCCGATTACGAACGCATCACGGCCATCCCCCGCAGTGGTGAGCCCGCATGGCGCAGCTTGCAAGCCGTGGCACAAGCCCGGCGCCAACGACCACAACACCAGCCATTGGGCGTGGAGGTGCGCACCACCTGGCACCCCACCTTGCATGACGATGAGCAGCTATTGGGCCTGGCGCAGCTGTTGGCCCAACAAGGTTTGTCCGATTGGGTGCTGCAAGCCTTCAGGCCCACACATGCACAACATGCGGAGTTGGCCGCCACTTGGCAGCCCGCATCTCAGGCCTTGTTAGACAAGTTGAACCGCGACAGTGGGCTGAGCGTACACATGCGTTGACATGTGCGCTGACACATGCACAGCCCCAGGATCAAGCCCCCACCGCCCGCTTGACAGGCGCGGCCACGCCTGCGGCGCGCTGCCCTGCCGATGCAAAGTGCAGGTAAGGATCTTCAACCGGGCCTTCGCGCAGCACTTGGGCATCATGCAGATAGTCCATCGACATCAGCCAGGGCGCACCCGCACCTTGTCGCGGCAAATGGTTGATAGCCCGTTGCACGTAGCCGGCACCAAAGTCCAACAAAGGCCGGGTTTGCATATTGGCAGGCAGTTGCGGGTAGCAAATCGCGTGGCCGTGTTGATCCATGTAAGCCAACAGCCGGCAGAAGTGCTCGCTCAACAGGCCCACCTTCAGGGTCCATGACGAGTTGGTGTAACCCACGATGAAGCCAAAGTTGGGGACGCCATCGAGCATCATGCCCTTGAAGGCCACCTTGCGAGACAAGTCCACCGCCTCACCATCGACCGTCAGGTTGGCGCCGCCAAACAACTGCAGGTTCAAGCCTGTGGCGGTGATGATGATGTCGGCCTCTAACTCTTTGCCTGACTTCAAGCGCACGCCTTTGGCCGTGAAGGTCTCGATGTGATCGGTCACCACCGATGCCTTGCCCGCTGAAATGGCTTTGAACAAATCCCCATCCGGCACGGCGCACAGGCGTTGGTCCCATGGGTTGTATGGTGGGTTGAAGTGCTCATCCACCGGGTAGCCCTTGGGCAGCTGAACCTTGTTGGTGAAGCGGATCACCTTGCGTGCAGCCTGCGGGTACTTCTGGCACAAGCGCCACACCATGCGGCCCAGGTTGATGTTCTTGCGGCGCGTGATGGCATAGGCCCAGGTGTCGGGCAAGATCTTGCGCAGCACATTGGCAATCAGGTCTTCAGACGGCAGGCTGACCACATAGGTGGGCGTGCGCTGCAACATGGTCACATGCGCAGCCTTGTCCGTCATGGCAGGCACCAAAGTCACCGCTGTGGCGCCACTGCCAATGACCAGCACACGCTTGCCGCTGTAGTCCAAGTTTTCAGGCCAATGCTGCGGGTGGATCACCTGGCCCTTGTACTGCTCAATGCCTTCAAACTTGGGCGTGAAGCCTTGGTCATAACGGTAATAGCCAGACGCCGCAAACAACCACTTGCAGGTCATCGATTTGCGCAAGCCTGTGCCTACCACTTCGACGTCTACCGTCCAACGTGCGTCCTCACTGGACCACGATGCGCCCGTCACTTTGTGATGAAAGCGGATCTTGCTGTCGATGCCGTTTTCAGTTGCCGTTTCACGCAGGTAGGACAAGATGGCGTCGGCACCGGCAATGGCCTTTTTGTCGACCCAGGGCTTGAACTCGTAGCCAAAGGTGTGCAGGTCTGAGTCTGACCGGATGCCGGGGTAACGAAACAGATCCCAGGTGCCGCCGGTGGTGCCACGTGCCTCCAAAATCGCAAACGATTTGGATGGCTGTTCCTTTTGCAGGTAATAGGCCGCACCGATGCCAGAGATGCCCGCACCAATGATCAAAACATCGGTGTGCTCAACGGTTGGAAGTGAGTGAACTGACACGGGTACTCCTTGAATCGAACTGCTTGTCATGAACTGGCCCCATGTTCTTGATTTGGCACAAGCGTAGCAATGTATAAATCACACCATATTGCACACCAATTGGTGCAATTTAACCCACCCCACTGGGGCGCATGCCCATCTTGCAGCCCCCAGAGTTTCCCTAGGGATGCGATGAAATCCAATGCAACAGGCCCCCAAGTGGCCAAGTGGACACCGCCCTCAGCCCGCGTGCGCGAACTGCTGCGGCAAGGCGCCGAGATCGCGCTGAATGCGCCACAAGCCTGGTTGGACGAGATTGACCAAGCCAGCCTGGCCACCGACAGCCTGCGCTTTGTGGCTGACGACCCGGTGCTGATGGCCGCCTCGCGCCGGTCCACCCGCGCCTGCTTGATCCATTGGGCCGCAGCCAACATGGAAAAGCCCGGCGCCCCTGTGGCCCCCTTTGCCTCCGCCGACATGTTGAGCAACGCACGTGAACTGGTGCGCCGTGGCGCCACCGATTTGCTGTTCAACGCATCACGCGCCGCCCAAAACACCGCCTGGCAGTTGTGGATGAACATTGCCTTTGGCTTGACCAACGACACGCAAGAGCTGCGCGAACTGCTGGACGTGTCGGCCCGATCGATCAACACCTTCATCGACGGCACCATGGACAAGATTGCCGCCTTCATGAAGGCCGAGCGCGAAGAACAAATGCGCGGCACCCATGTGGACAAACGCGACCTGGTCACCCGCATCATCGAAGGCGCAGCCGTCAGCCCCCTGCAAGCCAGCCAACGCTTGGGCTATGGGCTGGAGCAAGCCCACCACGCCGCCGTGATCTGGACCGAAGAAGCCGAAACCGAACTGGCAAGGCTGGAGCAAGCCGCTCAAGCCCTGGCTCAATGCGCACAGGCCGCACAAACCTTGACAGTGATGGTCAACGCCGCCACCTTGTGGGCCTGGACCCCTGGCGGCAAACCCATTAACCACCACCTGCTGCAACAGGCCCTCAAAGGCTTGCCCGGTGTGCGCATGGCCATCGGGTCAGCCGACCACGGCATTGAAGGATTCCGCCGTGCGCACCTGGATGCCCTGACCACCCAACGCGTGCTGGGCCGATTGCATGCCAAAGCCCGCATCGTTCACTTTGACATGGTGCGGCTGGTGTCACTGATGTCGCAAGACCCGGAAGCCACCCAACAGTTTGTGACCCA
>JBDKHX010000169.1:0-4565 GCA_039797415.1 Pseudomonadota bacterium
CGAAAACCAAATTGCCAGAAAATTGCCAATTTTGGGGTGTTCGGGCTCCAGAAACACGAAAGGGTTAGTAGGCGCTAACCTACTAACCCTTGTGTTCTTTGGTCGGGGCGGCGGGATTCGAACTCGCGACCCCTTGCACCCCATGCAAGTGCGCTACCAGGCTGCGCTACGCCCCGACGAAGACTTAAACTATAGCACGCTTTGTGACAGTTTCAAGCGAGCAAGTCACGAATTTCCAACAAGGCCTCACGCAGCGCGCCCAGCGCTTCCGGGCTCATTTTGCCCAGATCCAGATTCAGACCGCCCCACCCTGCCTCGACAGTCGACGCAGCTTGTGACGATGCCTGCAAGGCCCTCGCAGCCACCCTCGACTCAACCGATGCAGGCGGAGGCATCATGACCACATCGTCTTGGTCCAAGTCGTCATCAACGGTGTCGACCGCATCGTCAGAACGCGCATTGATAGCATGACGACCGCCATGATCCACCAACTGGTTTCGAGCCCCGCTGATGGTAAAGCCCTGGTCGTACAGCAACTCACGGATGCGCCGAATCAACAGCACCTCATGGTGCTGGTAGTAGCGCCGGTTGCCGCGCCGCTTCATGGGCTTGAGCTGAACAAACTCCTGCTCCCAATAACGGAGCACATAGGGTTTGACCAGGCACAGGTCACTGACCTCGCCAATGGTGAAGTAACGTTTAGCAGGAATGGGCGGCAAGCCGCTGTCGACATGATCCATGAGAGACCCAGTGGCGCCCCGGAACGCCTGGATGGCAGAGCGACCTAACTTTCAATTTCCTCTTGAAAATCAAAGAGATCGCTGCGGGGGTTAAGACTTTACTCCAAGTCGTCGTCGGAGGGAACGTCTCCCTGCACCATTCCCTTGAGTTTTTGACTGGCGTGAAATGTCACCACATGCCGCGCATTGATGGGAATGGCCTCACCGGTGCGAGGATTGCGCCCCGGACGAGGCGCCTTGCGACGGATCTGAAAGTTGCCAAAGCCCGACAACTTGACGTCTGAACCCGTCACCAATGTGTCGTTGACCAGCTCAAAAAACGCTTCGACCATGTCCTTGGACTCGCGCTTGTTCAAGCCCAAGCGCTCGAACAGCATCTCGGACAACTCAGCCTTGGTCAGCGTTGGCGTTTCGATGGTCGGCAGAAAAATGCCGTGCTCTGGAGTGCTTTCAGCCATGACTACTTCCTTGACACGCCATCAAGCGCGAACACGACCACCAACCGATTGAGCCACCGCCTCGATCACTTGCTTGATGCTCTGATCAATGCGCTCATCGTTGAGCGTTTGCTCATCATCACGCAACTCAATGCGCACAGCCAGGCTGCGCTCATTGTCGGCCATGCCAGCAACCGGTGTTTTTGGCTTGTAGATGTCAAACAAGCGGGCACCCCGCACCAAACCACCTGTAGCGGCTTGGTTGATCGCGGCGATCACCGAATCATGACTGGTGGCATCGGTTACCACCAAGGCCAAGTCACGGAAGACGGATTGCATCTTGGGCACGCTGGTGAAGGCCGGCACGCCACGCTGAGCCAGGATCTGCGCGTCCAATTCAAACAGCACAGGAGCCTGAGGCAGGTCATAAGCCTGACGCCACTTTGGATGCAACTCACCCACCACGCCCACAGCCACATCACCTACCCAAACTTGGGCGCAGCGACCTGGGTGGAACGCTGGATGCTCAAACGCTTCAAAGCGAGCCTGGCGCGGCGCCAACAAAGCCTCCACGTCACCTTTGACATCGAAGAAGTCGACTTGGCGCGCTGAAACACCCCACTGCTGCACATCGGCAGGGCCGTAGGCCAGGCCCGACACACGCACAGGCTGATCGAAGCCAGCAACCGTCTGACCACCGTCGACCACAGAGGCGTCGCGCTTGAACACGCGACCGATTTCAAACACGCGAACGCGATCAGCCTTTCGAGCCAGGTTCGTACGCAAGACCTCAACCAAGCTGCCAATCAAGGTAGAGCGCATGACGCTCAATTGGCTGGCAATCGGGTTCAGCACGCGGATGGCATTGGTGTTACCCGCGAAGTCGGCTTCCCAACGCTCTTCGACAAAGCTGAAGTTGATGGTTTCCTGGTAGCCACGCTGGGCCACGGCACGACGCACGTCATACAAACCACGACGCGCCTCAGGACGGACACGCGACACCACGGGTGCCTTGGGAGCGCGCTTGGGCAATTGCTCAAAGCCAATCACGCGCACCACTTCTTCAATCAGATCCTCTTCGATCTGAATGTCAAAGCGCCAGCTCGGAGGCGTCACCACCAAGTGCGAATCATCACCCACAGCCTGAGTGCTGAACGTCAAACCCAGGCGCTGGAACACTTGCTGACATTGCGCCAAGGTCACAGGCATGCCAATCACACGTTGCGCGCGCGACAAGCGCAGCGTCACGTGATCTCGTTTGGGCTGAGCCAACACTTGATCCACCACGGGGCCAGCTTGGCCACCGCAAATATCCAGGATCAACTGAGTGATGCGCTCCAGGTACTGCGCAGTCGGGGCCGCATCCACACCACGTTCAAATCGATGCGATGCATCCGTTGAGAAGTTATAACGACGTGCACGCCCAGCGATGGCAGACGGCCACCAGAACGCGGCCTCCAGGTAGACGTTGCGGGTGTCATCACCCACCGCCGTCGCATCACCACCCATCACACCAGCCAAGGACTCAACCTGGCTTTGATCGGCGATCACACCGACTTGCTCATCCAAGGTCACGGTTTGACCATTGAGCAACTTCAAGGTCTCGCCTGCTTTGGCCCAACGTACGGTCAAACCACCGTTGATCTTGTCCAGGTCAAACACGTGTGAAGGCTGGCCCAACTCGAACATGACGTAGTTCGAAATGTCCACCAGTGGTGACACGGTACGTTGACCACAACGTGCCAAACGCTCAACCATCCAATCGGGCGTTGCCGCTTTGGGGTTCACACCCTGGATGACGCGGCCGACAAAGCGCCCGCACAAATCCGACGCATCGACCGCCACAGGTACGGTCGCATCAATGCTTGGCTTGACTGGCTCGACAGCAGGCAAAGTCAGAGGGGCACCCGTCAAGGCAGACACCTCGCGAGCAATACCCTGCACGCTCAAGCAATGGGCCAAGTTGGGTGTCAACTTCAAGGTAAACAGCGTGTCATCCAGCTTCAGGTGCTCACGGATGTTTTGCCCCACAGGGGCATCGTCAGCCAGGATATGCAAGCCATTGGACTCTTCTGAGACGCCCAATTCACGGGCCGAGCACAACATACCTTGGCTCTCAACACCGCGCAGCTTACCCAGCTTGATCTTGAAGGTCTTGCCATCGGCGCCTGGAGGCAACTCGGCCCCCACCGTGGCACAAGGCACCTTGATACCTGGGCGCACATTGGGCGCACCGCAAACGATCTGCAAGACCGCACCGGTACCGGCATCCACCTTGCACACATTCAAGCGGTCAGCGTCAGGGTGCTTGGCCACTTCCAGCACATGCCCCACCACCACGCCTGTAAACGGAGGCGCAACGGGGTCCAACTCTTCCACTTCCAGACCGGCCATGGTCAGCAAGTCGGCCAGTTGTTGGGTGGTCAGATCAGGGTTGCAAAAGCTACGCAGCCAGGACTCAGGAAATTGCATGAAAGTATCCTTGATTCTTATTCGTCAACGGGCCGTGGCAGGCGCGAAATCCGCATCCAGCACCACCCGGTAGCGCGCCTTACCGGCACGCAAATGTTCCAACGCATCGTTGATGCGACTCATGGGGAAATGTTCGGTTTGAGGCGCAATGCCGTGACGGGCCGCAAACTCCAGCATGGTGTCGATGTCTTGACGCGAGCCGGTAGGCGAACCCGAAACAGAACGCTGCCCACCAATCAACACCCCAGCCTCAATGGCCAAAGGTTGAGGCACCACACCCACCACATGCAAGCGACCTTTCGGACGCAGCGTCCGCATCAGGTCACGCCAATTGAGCATCACGTTCACCGTGACCAGCACCATGTCGAGCTGACCAAAAATCGGCTTCATCGATGCAGTGTCCACACTGGACACCACACGATGCGCGCCCATTTGCATGGCCTCATCGCGCTTGGCCTCGCTGGAGGTGAACGCAGTGACTTCGCAGCCCCAAGCCTTGGCAAACTTGATCGCCAAGTGGCCCAGTCCACCAATGCCAACCACCCCCACACGGTGAGTTGGCTTGATGTCAAAGTTCAAAAACGGTGAGAACACCGTGATGCCACCGCACAGCAAAGGACCCGCTTTGGTTGCATCCAGTCCATCTGGGATCGGCGCCGTCCAAAGCCAATGGGCCCGAACACGCTCGGCAAATCCACCATGGTGGCCCATGATGGTGGCCTGAGCAGATCGGCACAACTGGTGCTCGCCGCCCAGACAGGGGTTGCAATGCATGCAACTGGATGCATTCCAGCCAATGCCCACACGCTGCCCCAGTTTCAAGCCTTGCGCACGCTCACCCAGCGCCACCACGCGCCCAATGACTTCGTGCCCACCCACCACGGGGTAAGGCGCCTCGCCCCACTCACTGTCGATC
>JBDKHX010000170.1:0-6472 GCA_039797415.1 Pseudomonadota bacterium
GTGGCGCCGAAAAACCCCGAAGACAAGGGTGGCGTCGCCTTGATCAGTGTCGACGGCAATCCGCCCCGTGCGATCCGATTGGGCGGCATCGTCGACGGCAATCACGTCCTCAAGGCATTGACACAACGTGGCGCTGAAATCGGCCCAGCCGATGGCCCGACTGCCGTGACCCTGGACCTGCCCCTGCTGCCGGCACCGGCCACTGGCGTGATCCCTGCCGTGGCTGGCCTGACTACCAACACGCCCGCTGCGGCCCCTGTTGGCCTGCCCCCAGGTATGCCAGTCATGCCGCCTCAAGACGGCATGCGGCGCCCCCCGCAAAGCAACTGATCAGCGCAAGAACAGTCGGTAGACTGGGTTGCGCGTTTCATCGACATAGATGTAGCCCAGCTTGTCGAGGAAGGGCTTGATCGCCTTGGTGTCAGCCTTGGGCACCTGCAAGCCCACCAGAATGCGACCGTAATCTGCACCCTGATTGCGGTAGTGGAACAGGCTGATGTTCCAGCCTGGGGGCAAACTTGTCAGGAACGTCATCAAAGCGCCCGGACGCTCCGGGAAGATGAAGCTGTACAGGCGCTCGCCTTCAGCCAATGAGGACCGACCACCCACCATGTGTCGGATGTGCGTTTTGGCCAACTCGTCGTGCGTCAGGTCGACAGTATTGAACCCTTCTTTCTCGAACTGCTTGGCGATCTTTTTGGACTCGCCCTTCTCTTTGGTCGTCAGCCCCACAAACACGTGAGCCTGACTTTCGTCCGAAATGCGGTAGTTGAACTCTGTGACGCTACGCGGCCCAATGGTTTCGCAAAACCGCTTGAATGAGCCCCGCTCCTCCGGAATGGTCACGGCCAGCAAGGCCTCACGCTGCTCGCCGACTTCGGCACGCTCCGCGACGAATCGCAGTCGGTCGAAGTTCATGTTCGCGCCGCAATTGATCGCGATGTATGTCTTGCCCTGGCCACTGTGACGTTCAGCGTATTGCTTGACCGCAGCCACACCTTGCGCACCAGCTGGCTCGACGATGGAACGGGTGTCCTGATAGATGTCTTTGATCGCGGCACAGACTTCATCGGTGCTGACGATCACAAAGTCGTCAACCAACGCCTGGGTCAGGCGCATGGTTTCTTCGCCAACCAATTTCACCGCGGTGCCGTCAGAGAACAAGCCCACATCGGCCAAGGTCACACGCTTGCCAGCCTTGACGGAACGCACCATCGCGTCAGAGTCACTCATCTGCACGCCAATGACCTTGATCTCGGGTCTGACTGCTTTGATATAGGCAGCCACACCGCTGATCAACCCACCACCACCGATGGCCACAAACACGGCATCGATCGGGCCGCTGTGCTGACGCAGGATCTCCATGGCGACGGTGCCCTGACCTGCGATCACATCCGGATCGTCAAAGGGATGCACAAAGGTCATGCCCTTTTTCTTTTCCAACTCTTTGGCGTGCAAGGCCGCATCAGAGTAGCTCTCACCATGCAGCACGATCTGCACGTTATCGCCACCGAAATGGCGCACGGCATCGATCTTCACCTGAGGCGTGGTGGTCGGCATCACGATGGTGGCTTGGCAGCCCAATCGTCGTGCGCCCATCGCGACGCCTTGCGCATGGTTGCCCGCTGATGCACAGATCACACCCTTGGCCAAATGGGCGGGGCTGAGCTTGGCCATCTTGTTGTATGCACCGCGCAGCTTGAAGCTGAACACGGGCTGCTTGTCTTCACGCTTGAGGTAAACGTGGTGGCCAAGCCGACGTGACAGAGACTTGGCCTCATCCAAGGGCGTCTCAATGGCGACGTCGTACACACGGCTGGTCAGGGTCTTTTGCAAGTAGTCCTGAATGGTCAAAGGCTTGGCTTTGACCTTGGCAGGCGACTTGGACTTGGGGGCAGCAGTACGGGGTGCAGACGAAGCGGCGGAACGCGCGGTGGCCATCGAAGAAGTCTCCGGGACAAATATCACTGTAGAACCCGACAGTCTACAAGCCACCCGACAGTCTACAAGCCGCGCCCGTTCTGACTGGATCAGCCAATAAAAAAGCCCGCAGTGTTAGCTGCGGGCTTTTTGATCTCAACCCAAATCAATGGGCTGAAATACGTTCGATCACTTCTTGCGCAAGCGCTGGATAGCAGCCAGCTGAGCAACCATGACAGCCAATTCGCTCTGGGCCTTGGCCAAGTCCAGATCGCCCTTGGCGGTCTGAAGTGCCTCTTCAGCCAAACGCTTGGCTTCATTGGCTTTGGCTTCGTCCAGATCGGCACCGCGAATCGCGGTATCGGCCAGCACGGTCACACAGTGAGGTTGCACCTCCAAAATGCCGCCTGCCACGAAGACGAATTCTTCTTCGTTGTTGTCAGCACGTTGGATGCGCACAGCGCCGGGCTTGATACGGGTGATCAAGGGGGTGTGGCGGGGCAGAATGCCGAGCTCACCCACTTCACCTGGCAGTGACACCAGCGTGGCTTCGCCCGAAAAGATGGACTCTTCGGCCGAAACGACGTCTACGTGAATGGTGGACATAGGGCTCTCTCTGTTGGTTCAAGCGAAACGGACACCGGACATCCGTCCGGCATCCGCGGGCACTGATTAGTTCAGGGCCTTGGCCTTCTCGAAAGCTTCGTCGATGGTACCAACCATGTAGAAAGCTTGCTCAGGCAGCGCATCGCACTCGCCGTTCACGATCATCTTGAAACCACGGATGGTTTCCTTCAGAGGAACGTACTTGCCAGGTGCACCGGTGAACACTTCGGCAACGTGGAAAGGCTGCGACAGGAAGCGCTGGATCTTACGAGCACGAGCAACCAGTTGCTTGTCTTCAGGAGCCAGTTCGTCCATACCCAGAATGGCGATGATGTCGCGCAGTTCCTTGTAGCGTTGCAGCGTGTTTTGCACGGCGCGGGCCACAGAGTAGTGCTCTTCACCCACCACGTTGGGGTCCAGCTGACGCGAAGTCGAGTCCAGAGGATCCACAGCAGGATAGATACCCAGCGAAGCGATGTCACGAGACAACACGACTGTGGAGTCCAAGTGAGCAAAGGTCGTTGCTGGAGATGGGTCGGTCAAGTCGTCGGCTGGCACGTACACGGCTTGGATCGATGTAATCGAACCAACCTTGGTGGACGTAATACGCTCTTGCAGACGGCCCATTTCTTCAGCCAGAGTAGGTTGGTAACCCACGGCGGAAGGCATACGACCCAACAGAGCGGACACTTCGGTACCGGCCAAGGTGTAGCGGTAGATGTTGTCCACGAAGAACAGAACGTCCTTGCCTTCGTCGCGGAACGACTCAGCAATGGTCAGGCCGGTCAACGCAACGCGCAGACGGTTTCCTGGGGGTTCGTTCATCTGACCGTAAACCATCGCAACCTTGGACTCGCCCAGGCTCTCCAGGTTCACGACGCCGGAATCGGCCATTTCGTGATAGAAGTCGTTACCTTCACGGGTACGCTCACCCACACCAGCGAACACCGACAGACCGCCGTGGCCCTTCGCGATGTTGTTGATGAGTTCCATCATGTTCACGGTCTTGCCCACACCGGCGCCACCGAACAGACCGACCTTACCGCCCTTGGCGAAAGGAGAGATCAAGTCGATCACTTTGATGCCGGTTTCCAGCAGTTCTTGCGATGGCGACAGTTCGTCGTACGCAGGAGCCTTGCGGTGGATAGGAGCAGTTTGTGCCTGATCCACGGGACCACGTTCATCGATAGGCGCGCCCAGCACGTCCATGATGCGACCCAGAGTAGCCGGGCCCACGGGCACGGTGATCTGAGCGTTGGTGTTGTACACCTGGTTGCCGCGGCGCAGGCCGTCGGAAGAACCCAGCGCGATGGTACGGACAATGCCGTCACCCAACTGCTGTTGCACTTCGAGGGTCAGCGCGGAGCCTTCCATCTTCAGGGCGTCGTACACCTTGGGCATCTGGTTACGTGGGAACTCCACGTCCACCACGGCGCCGATGCACTGAACGATCTTGCCCACTGTTTGCGTGTCAGCCATTTTTCGTTCCTTCAATCAATTCAAAATCTTCGGATCAGACCGCTGCCGCACCGGCGACGATCTCGGACAGTTCGGTCGTGATGGCGGCCTGACGGGTCTTGTTGTAGACCAACTTCAGTTCCTTGATCACGTTGCCGGCGTTGTCTGTAGCGGCCTTCATAGCCACCATGCGAGCCGACTGCTCCGAAGCCATGTTCTCTGCCACAGCCTGGTAAACCAGGGCTTCGACGTAACGCACCATCAGGTCATCGATGACCACCTTGGCGTCCGGCTCATAGATGTATTCCCATGCATGAGTGGACTCTGCTGCGAACTCGCTTGCCTTCAAAGGCAAGAGCTGCTCAACCAGAGGCTCCTGCTTCATCGTGTTGATGAAACGTGTGAAGCACAGGTAGACAGCGCTGAGTTCACCAGCGGTGTATGCATCGAGCAAGACCTTGACCGGGCCAATCAGCTTTTCCAGATGGGGGGTATCGCCCATGCCGACCACTTGCGCGACGACATTGGCACCGATCCGGTTGAAAAAGCCAGTGGCCTTGTTGCCAATGGTGACCACGTCAGCCTTGACACCTTGACCGTCCAACTCTTTGAGTTGGTTGGTCACGGCACGCAGCACGTTCGTGTTCAAACCACCGCACAGACCTTTGTCTGTGCTCACCACGATGAAGCCCACCTTCTTGCCGCCCGCATTGGACAGCATGAAGGGGTGGACGTACTCGGGATTGGCCTTGGCCAAGTTCGCCGTGATGTTGCGCACCTTTTCAGCGTAGGGGCGAGCCGCAATCATGCGATCTTGCGCCTTGCGCATCTTCGAAGCCGCGACCATTTCCATGGCCTTGGTGATCTTCTTGGTGTTCTCGACGCTCTTGATCTTGTTGCGTATTTCCTTGCCTACGGCCATGGTGCGCTCCTTTAGGCGAAGGTCTTCTTGAACGCGACGACGGCCGATTGCAGTTCAGCTTCGGCGTCCTTGTCCAGGGCCTTTTTCTCTTCGATCTTAGCCAGCAGCGCGGCATGGCTGGTCTTCAGGAACTGGTGCAGACCAGCTTCGAAGGCCAGGATCTTCTTGACTTCGACGTCGTCCATGTAGCCCTTGTTAACGGCAAACAGGGTCGCGCCCATCAGGGAGATCGACAGAGGTTGGTACTGAGCCTGCTTCAGCAGTTCGGTCACACGAGCACCGCGGTCCAGTTGCTTGCGGGTAGCAGCATCCAGATCGGAAGCGAACTGCGCGAACGCAGCCAGTTCACGGTACTGAGCCAAGTCGGTACGGATACCGCCGGACAGGCTCTTGATGACCTTGGTCTGAGCAGCACCACCCACGCGAGACACCGAGATACCGGCGTTGATCGCAGGACGGATACCAGCGTTGAACAAGTTGGTTTCCAGGAAGATCTGACCGTCGGTGATCGAAATCACGTTGGTTGGAACGAAAGCGGAAACGTCACCAGCTTGAGTTTCAATGATTGGCAGAGCGGTCAAAGAACCAGTCTTACCCTTCACTTCGCCGTTGGTGAAAGCTTCGACGTAGTCGGCGTTCACACGAGCGGCACGCTCCAGCAAGCGGGAGTGGATGTAGAACACATCGCCAGGGAAAGCTTCACGTCCTGGTGGACGACGCAGCAGCAAGGACACTTGGCGATAAGCCACGGCTTGCTTGGACAGATCGTCATAAACGATCAGTGCGTCTTGACCGCGGTCACGGAAGTACTCGCCCATTGCGCAGCCAGAGTAGGCCGACACGAACTGCATGGCAGCCGAGTCAGAAGCCGAAGCGGCCACCACGATGGTGTATTCCATGGCGCCGGCTTGTTCCAGAGCGCGCACGACGTTCTTGATCGACGAAGCCTTCTGACCGATGGCAACGTAGATACAGGTAACGCCTTGACCCTTTTGGTTGATGATCGCGTCGATGGCGACAGCGGTCTTACCAGTTTGACGGTCACCAATGATCAGCTCGCGCTGACCACGGCCAACTGGAACCATCGAGTCGATCGACTTGATACCAGTTTGGAGTGGTTGATCAACGGATTGACGTGCAATCACGCCTGGGGCGATCTTCTCGATAGGAGAAGACAGCTTGGCGTTGATTGGACCCTTGCCGTCGATAGGCTGACCCAGAGCGTTCACCACGCGGCCAACCAGCTCAGGACCCACGGGCACTTCCAGAATGCGGCCAGTCGTCTTGACTGTGTCGCCTTCGGAGATGTGCTCGTAGCCACCCAGAATCACGGCGCCGACGGAGTCGCGCTCGAGGTTCAGGGCCAAGCCGTATGTTGGGACGCCAGAAGCGTCGGCGGGGAACTCCAACATTTCGCCTTGCATGGCATCGGACAAGCCGTGCACGCGGACGATACCGTCGGTCACGGAGATGACGGTACCTTGGTTGCGAATGTCGGCAGCCGCGCCGAGACCTTCGATGCGGCTCTTGATCAGTTCGGAAATTTCTGCGGGATTCAGTTGCATT
>JBDKHX010000171.1:0-6117 GCA_039797415.1 Pseudomonadota bacterium
GGATGCCGTTCGGTCATCACCATTCATGATGGCCTACGTTGAGCAAAGCCAAATTCCCAACCCTGAAGCACTCGGACTCAAAGTGGTGCTGAGCATTCCCGCACCATGAAGTTTTGCTACCGATCGCTCCAAGCCTATTTGGCGTTCATCGCGGCGGTCACGACGCTGATTTTGGCGTCGATTTCTGGCGTGCTGGTGTTTCATTATCAGAGCCAAAAATCAGAAGAGGAAAGCCGCGCCCTGATCAAAAGCTTGATGGCCACGGTCTACAACACTGCAGCCATTGCCACTTACGCCAACAACCAGCAAATTGGCCAAGATGCGATTGATGGTTTGCTCAAGAACGATGTGGTCCAACGTGCCGAGTTGACCAGCAACCGCGGCTTGAAAATCATCAGCGAACGGCCCGGCGCAGAACGATCCAAAGCCGCGATGATCGAACCGATCAAATCGCCCTTCAGCGACGATGAAGTCGTCGGCACCCTGTCTGTTGAACCTGACGCCAACTGGATTGCCAAAAAAGCTCGCGACTCAGCCCTGACCATGGTGTCATGGATGGCTGGCTTGATCGTTTTGACGGCCATCATCTCGATGTCCATCATCCGCCGCACACTGACCGATCCGTTGGCATCGGTTGTCAACCAACTCAGCCGCATCACCCCGGGCCAACCGGCCAAACTGGACATCCCCGAGTACTTGCAAGGCAATGAAGTGGGGGTGCTGGTCAGCGGTGTCAACGACTTGCTGGAAGACGTTTGTCAGGCCCTGGACATGGAGCGAACACTGCGCAGCCAGGTAGAAGAAACCGACGCCCAACTGCGGGTGGCCATGACCAAAACAGAGGCGGCGGCCAAAGCGAAGGAAGACTTTCTGGCTTCGATGAGCCATGAAATTCGCACACCGCTGAATGGCGTGATTGGCACACTGGACTTGCTGTCGCTTGGCAAACTGGATACCAGCCAGCGCGAACAAGTGGGGGCCATGCGCGAGGCCTCCAACTCACTGCTGGGCATCATCAACGACATCCTGGATTTTTCCAAGATCGAAGCAGGCAAGCTCGACATCAACCCCGAGCCCGTGAACCTGCCACAACTGCTGGGTTCGGTCATCAATTTGTACCGAGACACGGCCAGCAGCAAAGGCTTGACGCTGGATTTACAGGTGTCAGGCGTCGACAAGACCGTGCTGTGCGACCCACTTCGCATGCGTCAGATCGTCAGCAATTTGATCAGCAATGCGCTCAAATTCACCAAAGAAGGCGGCGTCACGATCAAAGCGCGGGCCTTGCCAAAGGGCAAGGATCAATTGCAACTGCGCCTGGACGTGAGCGATACCGGAATCGGCATCCCGCTTGAGTCGCAATGGAAAGTCTTCTCCGCCTTTTCGCAAGCCGAAGCCGATACGGCCAAGAAATTTGGCGGAACGGGGCTGGGGCTGGCCATTTGCAAACGTCTGTGCCAATTGATGGGCGGCTCGATATCCTTGAAGAGCACACCGGGCACGGGCACCACTTTCTCGGTCGATGTACCGCTTGATTTGACTGAACAGGCCCCCATCGCTACCGACCTGGACGATTTGGCCAAACAAGTTCAGGCCCAAGCCACGGGGCTGACACCGCTGTCGGTAGACGAAGCGGAAGCCAGAGGCTGCCTGA
The DNA here is from genome assembly GCA_039797415.1 of Pseudomonadota bacterium. Classification (GTDB taxonomy): domain Bacteria; phylum Pseudomonadota; class Gammaproteobacteria; order Burkholderiales; family Burkholderiaceae_C; genus Aquabacterium. Next base: position 1,655 of record JBDKHX010000171.1, read on the forward strand.
TCGGCATGGTCGATGACCATCCGATCAATCGCTATGTGCTCAGCCGACAATTGAGTTTGCTGGGGTACACCTACGTCACCGCAGAGGATGGTCTTCAAGCGTTGGAAATGAGTCGCAAACACAAGCTGGCCTTGTTGATCACCGACTGCCAGATGCCGGGTATGGATGGTTATCAATTGGCCCGATCCATTCGCGAAGATGAAGCAAAATCAGGGCGTGCAGCCTTGCCTATCTTGGCCTGCACCGCATCTGCCCTGCAAGGCGAAGCAGAAAAATGTGCGGCCGCGGGCATGAGCGATTACATGACCAAACCCTTGCAAGTGCCGGTATTAGCCGGGATGCTGAAAAAGTGGGGGCCCAACATGCAAGCATTGGCCACCCCATCAACGGCCACTGAGTTGCCCATCGACACCCAGTATTGGGAACGACAAACAGCTGGCGATGAGGAACTGAAAGCCATGTTGGCCGATCAGTTCATCGCCACATCCCAAACAGACTTGGAAGCCTTACACGACATGGCGCTGAACAATCAGGACGTCGCCCGTGCACAGGCACATCGCATCAAAGGCGCGGCAGTTGCCGTGGGTGCGCGTCAATTAGGGCGGCTATGCGAAGAGCTGGAGGCAGCCTTCACACAACACAACCAAGCCGAAACCAAACGATTGATTGCCGCCCTGGATGCGGAGATGAACGCCGTAGTGAGCTGGCTTGGCAAACAAACCCATCAGCCAGCCCCATCGGCATAGGCATCGGTATAGGCAAGCGATCAAGCCAGACGATAGGCCGAGATCAGCTCTTGCAGTTCAGACGCTTGGCCGGCCAATTGCTCAGCAGTGGCGGACAACTGCTCAGAAGCAGAAGCCGTTTGCTGCGTTGCCGACGACAAGTTGGACATGTTGGCATTCAATGTGGCCACGCCGTCTGATTGCGACTGTGAGACCAAGGCAATTTCCTGGACCAGGTCAGAGGTCTGCCTGATAGCGGGCACCATCTTGGACAGTAAGCCCCCAGCCAGCTCGGCCGTATGGACGCTGTCGGCGGCCACTTTGGCAATCTCCATGGCAGCCGACTGGCTACGCTCAGCCAATTTGCGGACCTCTGCGGCCACAACCGAAAAGCCCCGTCCGTTTTCGCCCGCACGGGCCGCTTCAATGGCGGCATTCAAGGCCAGCAAATTGGTCTGATAGGCAATGTCATCGATGATGCGGATGCGTGAGGCGATCGACTTCATGGCTTCAACCGTTTGCGCTACGGCTTGCCCCCCCTCTTGGGCTTCGCTGGCTGATTCAACGGCGATGCCGTTGGTCAATCCGGCATTCTCAGCATTACGCATGACCGACTCGGCCATGTCATGGAGCGAGTGACTGGTCTGGTCCACACTGCTGGATTGATTCAACGCAGACTGCGACAAGCTGGCCGACGTTTGAGACACCTGTGCCGCCGCGTGAGCCAACTGCTCCGAAGCAGAACGAACTTTGGCGATGGTGTCTGCCATGGTCACCACCATCTGGTTGAAATACTCACCCACTTGCTTGAAAAAGCCGACCTTGCCATCAAGCTTGGCCAGATGAGAGAAATCACCCTTGGCCGCACGTTCGGCCAACTCGGACAGCTCGCGTTCAGACTCCAATTGGCTGGTGCAGTCGATCCATTGACCAATGGACCCAACCGTTTGCCCCTGAGCATCTCTGACGGGTGCCGTCGTCAAATCATAGGTCCGCCCACCCAGCACCATGCGGGTGTGAACCGTACCGGTCAACCCTCTCAGCCTGGTCAAGGCAGCCTGCGGGTCGGCGTAGAACATGCCAATCGAACGACCGACGACGTTTTCAGGATCGAACCCAGGGATCGTCGCTCTGAAAGCTTGGGCATCCCTGATCAACACTTGGCGCAGCGCATCGTTGATGTAGACAATGGTGCCATCCGCGTCGGCAATCCGGACCGGCATGGCTGCCACGTCCAAGGCTTGCTTGACTCGCCGGTTTTCAGCGGCCAGTTTTTCGGCCTTCTCGGCAGCATCGCGCTCAGCGCCCAAATCTTGCCAGATCAAGACCCGGCCTTGAACTTTACCCTGATCATCGACCTGCGGCAGGACCCGAATGCCCAGCAACAATGGCCCCACACGCAACTCGCCCTCAATCCCACTGAGGCCAGCTGTCAACAGGTTCGATGGCTGCAACCAGCGCGACAGATCAGGAAGCGTTTGCCCGACCAGATTGGATGCCTGCCAACTATTGCTGACCGCCGATATGGATGAAGCATGACGACTGAACAAGCGCATCAACGCCCCAGACACATGCTGAATCCGCCCCGTATGGTCCACGGACATCACGGCAGACTCACCACCATCAAGCGCCATACGCAGGCGTTGGTTTTCGTGCGTCAAGGATGCCAACCGAGCGGTCAAGGCAGCCTTGTCCGCCGCGTCATCGGCGGCAGTGGCTCGCAAGCCTTGCAACTCACTGCGTACACGCCGCACCTGCTTGGCCACGTTGGCAACAGGGTGCCCCGTACCGACCGAATCGACCCAAGATTCGCGCGCGTCCACCGCGGCAGCCACCGCAGACTCAATCTGCCCGAGTAGACCGGGGACCAAACGCGCAGATGTCTGTGTTGACCAATTCATGGGCTTTGCTCCTGCGTGTTTTAAGCTGTTTCAAGAGACACTGATGATTCAGTTGCCGTTGATTTGACCTCGGGGATGCGAGCCTTGCCTGCGCCCACAGCCAAGCGGTAACTGGCCACCATCGCTTGCAACAAGGCTGCCTGTGCTTGCAACTGCTCGGCAGTCGCAGCCAGTGCTTCCGACGCCTGCGGGTTCAGCGGATCTTGCAGCAACTCAGTGGTGTGATTGATGGCTGGCACCATTTGCGCCAGCAAGGCCCCGCGCGCCAGCGACTCGATCGTCTCTTGCACGGACAGCGTCGACAGCGATACCTGTGCCAGCGCGTTGCCCAACTGTTCAGTTGCGGCTCGTACCGGTGCGATGGTGTCGTTCATCGACTTGACCACTTGATTGAGCTGCACGCCAATCTGGCGATGCCATCCGTCAATGCCATCCAAGTTGGCTGGTTTGGCATAGTCACCCTGGCTGACACGATCAGCCAAAGCGCTGAATGCCCGCTCGGCCAGCCATGCATCGGTGCAATCTACCCATTGGCAGACCACCGCCACCAGTTTGCCCTCCGCATCACGGATAGGGGTGTCCGTCACATCGTAGGTACGCCCCCCGAGCACTTTGCGACTGGATTGACGTTCCGTCAACGCCTTGAGCATGCCCACGGCAGCCACAGGGTCGCTGTAAAACATACCCACTGAACACCCCACGGCCTGATCTGCACAAAAGCTGGCGTTGGCGGCCTTGAAGGCCACGGCGTGGTCCTTCATCAATTGGCACATGGCCTGATTGGCCATGCAAATGGCACCACTCAAGTCCATCACATGGGTGGGCGTCACGCTGACATCCAGCACATGTTTGATCTGCACCAGCTCGACTGTTGAGGCTGAATCTTGCTCGCCCTTGGTCAAAGTGGCCGTCAGGTCACGCCAGATGATGACGTGTCCTGCCACCTGTGATTTGCGATCTCTCACCGCCTGAGCACGCAACGCGAAGGTCAGTCCGGCAAAGCGCAGTTCGGTTTCCACATCCGACGTGGGCAAAATGGTCAGATCGGCGCCATCGGCGGCCTGTGAGAAGGCTTCCAGGCGTTGGCCCACCAGACGGTCCAGATCCACTTGGGGCAGCACCGCTTTGATTTTGTCTTGATGCTCCTTGAGCATCACCGCCAGAGTTTTGGTCACAAACAGGATGACGCCCTCTTCGTCTGTGATCAGGGCATCGGTCTGCGTGGCATCCAGGGCCGTACGCAAACGCAAGGTATCAGTCGCCCAGTGAGACATTTCATCTTGCTGGTCGTCTTGGGCCATCTTCAGGTCGTCATGCGCCTTGGCCAGTTGCTGCTGGCGCTCTTGCACATGGCTGAGCTGACGCAACAAACGCGAGGCCTCGTCTCCGCGATCAATCGCAAAAGGCATGGGGCCTGCGGCTTCGGCCATGGTTTGCGCCAAAGTCAGCACGTCCTTCATCGGTCGCGCTGCTGATCGCCCCACAAACCAGGTCCACACGCCAGCGGCCAGACCCGTTGCAGCCAAACAAGCGGCCACGATTTGCGGGTGAGCCAATTCCAGATTGACCGAACCCGTCAGAGCCAAGCCTGCTGCAGTCACAGCCGACAGCCCCAGCACACCGCCAAATTGGGCGGCGAATTTGGTGCCAACAGAGATTTGACGAAGCAGTGGAGTCATGACGAGCCTTTCGTTCGGGCGCAGTGTCCGAAATACAGCCCAAATCGTGGCACCGACGGACCATTTGGAAGGCCCGAAATAGACCGCCTTGCCGACCTCTATTTACAAATGAGGTGTGACAAATTGACGTGAACTGGTTAACGCTGTACAACAGGCCT
>JBDKHX010000172.1:0-4492 GCA_039797415.1 Pseudomonadota bacterium
GGCCACCATCTGCGTGCCCACCAGCACATCCACTTCACCGGCATGCACGCTGGCCAGTTGTTCCTCCAAAGCGCCTTTGTGTTTGGTCACATCGGCATCAATGCGGCCTACGCGGGCATTGGGCAGCACTTCGGCCAATTGTTCTTCCAGGCGCTCTGTGCCCCGGCCCATGGGGGCAATGTCCTGGTTGCCGCAATCTGGGCAGGCACGCGGCACCCGTTCGGTGAAGCCGCAGTGGTGGCAACGCAAGGTGCGGTCTACCTTGTGAAACACGCGCCAGGCGCTGCAATGGGGGCAGCCGCTTTTCCAACCGCAGTCACTGCAGTGCAGCACCGGCGCGTAACCCCGGCGGTTGAGCAGCACCAGGCTTTGCTCACCGCGCTCCACACGTTGTTCAATGGCTTTGAGCAATTCCAGCGCCAAGGGTGGGGGCGTTTGCCCGCCTTGAGGCTTGGGGGTACGGGTCAAGTCCAACACGCGCACGGTAGGCATGATGCCGTCGCCCACGCGCGCGGGCATGGCCAGCCGCACATAGCGGCCCGGGCCACCATCAGCAGGCGGCAGGGCGTTGTACCAAGTCTCCAGGCTGGGGGTGGCCGATCCCAACACCACGGCGACCTTTTCAGACCGGGCGCGATACACAGCCAGATCACGGGCTGAATAGCGGGCGCCGTCTTGTTGTTTGTAGCTGGGGTCGTGCTCTTCATCGACCACGATCAAACCCAAACGCGGCATCGGCGTGAACACAGACAGGCGTGTGCCCAATACCAGGTCAGCATGCCCGGTGTGAGCCAGCAACCAATTGCGCAAGCGCTGCGCCGGCGTCAAACCACTGTGCAAGGACACGATGCGGCGGCCCGCAAAGCGCTCGGCCACGCGGGACTCCAATTGCGGCGTCAGGTTGATCTCTGGCACCATCATCAGCACCTGCTTGCCCTCGTCCAAGGCTTTTTGGGCCTGGCGCAGGTACACCTCGGTCTTGCCGCTGCCGGTGCTGCCCCACAGCAAAAAGGGCTTGTCCACAGGGCCAGACAAGGTTTCCAAGGCCTGCGCCTGCTGCGGCGTCAACTCGGGCAAAGTAGGCGCACCTTGGGCTGCTGCCACGCCTTTGGCCACATCCTTGTCCAACCGTTTGAGGCGGCGCCCCCATTGGGTGTCGTCCAACTGGCGCAACTCGGGCGGTAGCACCATCAAGGTCATCTCGCCCAGGCTGCGTTGGTAGTAGCCAGCGGCAAACTGAACCAGTTGGCGCCAAGACGCCGGCAAGGGCGGCAAGCCCGTCAGCACTTCGGCCACGGGCTTGAGTTGTTCATCACTCAGGGCCTGTGATGCCTCATCGCTGCCACCTTGATCCCAGACCACGCCCGTGACGACCCGACGCCCAAATGGCACCCGCACGATGGTGCCCGGTGGCAGGTCTTGATCGCACAGATAGTCAAGCGGGCCCAGCAACCCCGTGTGTTGCGGCGCCTCCACCACCACCCCCACCCGGAACGGCTTAGCGTAAGTCATCTGATCCGAATGGCAGGGGGGCACTGTCTTGTCTCCGAACTTCCTACAAGGATTGAACAAAAATCGGCAAGTTGTTGATTTTATTAGGCCAAACCCTTATCCACGGAGCCTGTGGATAACTTTGTGGGAAAGCTATGCACATGCGCGCTAAATGCTTGTCACACCGTGATTTGCTCTAGATTGCCTCAAAGTGTAGCAACTGGCGCATTTCTATATGAATCAATAACTTAGCACCACTTGCCGGACATCTGACCGATTTGCCCCATGTGCCCCAAGAGTGGGCACTCGCTCGCCATTTTGTGGGGATAAGTGATGAGGGGCTCACCAAAATACAGTGTTTTCCCTAGTTGCTCAATGCCTTACAGGCTTTGTCATCCAGTCGTGACATTGTTCACACTTTTTGGCATCGAATGCCCCGTTTTTGTTCATTTGATGACCAGCCAGGAAAATCGGACATCAGATGACCAATACTTGCCCTCGTTAAACAAAGTGCAGCCGCAAGTAACGCCGCTAAGTTGTTGATTCTTGGTGATCGACAACTTGTCCACCTAAACTGTGGATAACTTTGTGGGAAACCTATGCACACACCCGCTAACTGCTTGTCAGCACAGGGTTTCCACTGGATTGCCTTAATCTGGTGCAACGCAAAAGTTTCTATATGAATCAACAACTTAGCACGCATGCCTGTGCTTTGCGAGGCATCTTGCGTGCACTCAAACAGCGCAAGTCTCGCTCGCGGTTTTGTGGGGATAAGTGATGCCGAGATAGCACAAATTCATGCGAAATCCACATTTAGTTGCGACCAAAAACTGTGCTATGGGCCGCGCAAAAAATGCACCGACGAGACCAAGCTCACCACACCCCTTCAGTACGTCAGTCGCAAAACCACACGCCCCCTTGAACCGGGACGCAGGAAAACCCGCACAGAGGATATGAACAGTCGTTTGAACCGGGTATGCTTGCACTTCTTCACCTCTATTTTTCTTTGAGAGACATTGCAATGAGCTTCTCTATCGAATCCAAACTGGGCGACCTGCTGGACAACGAAACCACCAAGGCCATCCTGGAAAAGCACATGCCTGGCATTTCCACACACCCACAAATCGGCATGGGCAAGGGCTTTGCTCTGTCGATGGTTGCCAAGTTCTCTGGCGGCCTGATCACTGAAGATCTGCTGCAAAAGGTCAACGCCGAGCTGACCGCTCTGTGATCCTTTGATCTGACCTCAGGTCAGATGCAAAAAAGCCCGCTGATCCAGCGGGCTTTTTTCTTGGCGATGAGCCATCAAGCCATCTTCGTTTGGCGTTGGCTGTCCAGGTTGGTTGCAGAGCCATCGGCTTCGAGCAGATGCGACCGCAACACAGCAAGCAAATCTTCGCGTGCAAAGGGTTTGCTCAAGAAGCCATCCATCCCACTGTCCAGGCACTTTTGATGTTCTTCGGGCTCGGTGGTGGCCGTCAACGCCACGATCGGTACGCGGGGCAGGCGACGCTCTTGCTCACGCAGTCGAATCTGCCGGGTGGCCTCATAGCCGTCCATCAAGGGCATGAGGCAGTCCATCAAGACCAGATCGGCTTGCTGGCCTGAGAGCCACTCCAGGGCCTTCTGACCGTCATCCACCACCCTGACATCCACACCCAGTTGGCGCAAACTGGCTTCTGCCACCATCGCATTGATGGGGTTGTCTTCGACCAGCAAGATGCGACAGCCATTCAGGCCCAATCGGTCACCCAGCCCTTCGACAGGGGCCAACTCGGCCGCTTCAGCCATGATCTGACCGACCGGCAGGCTCAATGTGCACACAAACCGCGAACCTTGGCCTACGCGGCTGCTACACCGCAATTCGCCTCCCATGGCCTGACACAGTTGCTTGGAGATCGTGAGCCCCAGCCCCGTTCCATCCTGACGACGACGGCGCGCGCCATCGACCTGATGGAAGGCGTCAAAGATGTGGCTGAGTTCGTCTTCCGGGATACCAATGCCGGTGTCTTCCACTTCAATCTCGACATCGTCTGAGCCGAGCGAGCGGGTCACCCGCAGCATGACACGTCCCTTGTCAGTGAACTTGATGGCGTTACCCAGCAAGTTATGCAGCACCTGACGCACCCGCATGGGATCGCCCACCACCGGATGACAAGCAGCCAGATTGCTCAGCACCAGCAGGTTGAGGCCCTTGTCTTTGGCTGTCACATTCGACAAACCCACCACCTCGTCGATCAGCAAGGCCAGATCAAAGGGCCGCTTGTCGATGTGCACGTGCCCGGCTTCGATCTTGGAAAAATCCAAGACATCGGTCAGGACCGTCAGCAGGTGCTCGCCCGAGCGCTCGACCAATTCCAGTCGGCGGCGCACCTGCGGGCGGGACTCCTCTTCACGCAACATCCGGGTCAGGCCCAAGATGCCGCTCAGGGGGGTGCGCATTTCGTGGCTCATGGTGGCCAGGAAGCGGCTCTTGGCATCGCTGTGATGCTCGGCCAGAAAACGGGCTTCTTCGCGTTCTTTGGCTACTTTTTCAAGGGCAAATCTCAGCCGCAACAATTCACCCATTCTGCGCTGAGCGCGTGCCGTTTCTATTTGCAAAATAACGGCAAAACCCGCCAGACTCAAAGCACCAAACAAACCAAACTGGTCTTGTCTGGCCAAGCAATATAAAGCGTTGGGCCCCAAAACGGTGAGTTGCAAAACAGCCGCAGCACGGCCATCCATATGCAACATGAAACTACCCGTTGCCGCCACCCCAACCACGCACGCCAGCGTGACCGCAGCCAGGTCCAATTGATCAACGGGGGTCAACCACCAACCAACACCACCCCACAACAATCCATCCACAGCCAATAAAGCAATGAATACTGAATACCAATGTGGCTGAGATTGATCTGGTGATTTGGAAAAGGCACGGGCATGCCAGATTCTGGGAACCAGAACCAACCATTTGGCGGCCAACCAGGGCCAAATCACCATCGGATCGACCAGCGGATAA
>JBDKHX010000173.1:0-4437 GCA_039797415.1 Pseudomonadota bacterium
AGCTGGGCAGTAACGCGACTCAGGGCCTGCAAACTTGGCCAGGTTGGTCTGCACAGGCACCGAAGCATTCTTCAGTGTCAGGTGAGCAGGCTGGTGCTCAGTGTGGTTGGTGTTGGACACGAACACGGAGCTCAGGCGGTCGAATGTCAACTTGCCATCGGGCTTCGGATAATCGATCTTGGCGCACTCCGATGCAGGCTTCAGGAATGTGTGGTCTGGCGCGGGGTTGCGCAGCGTCCAGGGCGCTTCCTTGATGCCCAAGCGAGGCAAGAGCCAGTGTTCGATCGCCGTCATGATGGTGCCGACGTAGAAGCCCTTCTTGAACCAAGTCTTGAAGTTCTTGGAAGTCTTCAATTCTTCATTCAGCCAGCTCTTTTCGAACAATGCTGGGTAGGCGCTCAACTCATCGGATTGACGGCCAGCGGTCACAGCTTCGAACACAGCTTCAGCGCACAACATGCCGGACTTCATGGCCGCGTGTGAACCCTTGATACGAGCCGCATTCATGTAGCCAGCATCACACCCAACCAGTGCGCCACCAGGGAACACGGTCTTAGGCAGGCTGGGCAGACCACCGTTGTTGATGGCCCGTGCGCCGTAGCTCAGACGCTTGGCGCCTTCCAAATGTTGCTTGATGATTGGATGAGTCTTCCAGCGCTGCATTTCTTCAAATGGGCTCAGCCAGGGATTCTTGTAGTCCAGACCAACGACGAAGCCCAGGGTGACCTTGTTGTCAGCCAAGTGATACAAGAAACCGCCACCGAAGGTTTGCGTGTCCATGGGCCAACCACCGGTGTGGACCACCAAGCCTGGTTTTGCCTTGGATGGATCGACTTCCCACAATTCCTTGATGCCGATGCCGTAGCTTTGAGGGGCCTTGCCTTCGTCGAGCTTGAACTTGGCGATCAGTTGCTTGCCCAAGTGACCACGTGCGCCTTCAGCGAAGATGGTGTACTTGCCCAGCAATTCCATGCCCAATTGGAAGTCGCCCGTGGGCTCTCCCGTCTTGTCGATGCCCATGTTGCCGGTGGCCACGCCCTTGACCGAGCCATCGTCGTTGTACAGGACTTCAGCAGCAGCGAAGCCAGGGAAAATTTCCACGCCCAGGGCTTCAGCCTGTTGGCCGAGCCAACGTGTCACGTCACTCAGACTTACGACATAGTTGCCGTCGTTGTGCATGCAGTTTGGCACCAACGCGTCGGGTGTCTTGATCTGGCCACCTTCTGTCAACACATAGACTTCGTCGCCGGTGACAGGTTGTTTGAGAGGAGCGCCCAACTCTTTCCAGTTGGGGAACAGTTCTGTGATGGAGCGGGGGTCCATCACGGCGCCAGACAAAATGTGTGCGCCTGGCTCAGAGCCCTTTTCCAGCACGACGACGTTGATTTCCTTGCCAGCCTTTTCAGCCAATTGCTTCAGGCGGATGGCAGTGGACAGACCAGCAGGGCCGGCGCCAACGATGACGACGTCATACTCCATCGACTCGCGCGGACCAAACTGTTCAAGGATTTCCTGTGGCGTCATCGTGGTTCCTTATCTTGTGACTTGTGGTTGTCGGTGATTCTTTAAAGGTGCGCAATTCTAAGGGCTTGCGAGCAAATATTTCCACGCGAAATAGCACGATCGTTCGCAAAAATCTGGCAAGATCCCTTGTCAAATTTCATCGATGAAATGACGCGTGGCTTGCGGCGTACTTTTTTCAATCGCCACACCAGCCGCGTGATAAGGTTTCTGAGGTTTCAGCTGCCGAAAATGGCAGCGCTTTGTGCGCTTGAGGAGCAACATTCATGAGTTACACGATTGACCTTTCTGGCCGCGTCGCCCTGATCACTGGTGCATCCAGTGGCTTGGGTAAGCAATTTGCACTGACCCTGGCTGAAGCTGGGGCCGCAGTGGTGTTGGCAGGCCGTCGGGTTGAGCGCCTCAAAGACTTGCGTTCTGAAATCGAAGCCAATGGTGGCGATGCCCACGTGGTGGGGATGGACGTGACCGACGTCGGCAGCATCCGCGGTGCCGTGGCCCACGCGGAGACGGAAGTCGGCCCGATCGACATCTTGATCAATAACTCCGGCGTCAGCACCACCGAACGTCTGATCGATGTGACTGAAGATGCGTATGACTTCGTGTTTGATACCAACACACGCGGTTCATTCTTTGTGGCTCAGGAAGTGGCCAAGCGCATGCTGGCCCGTGCCAAGGGTTCTGCACCTGGTACCTACACCGGCGGCCGCATCATCAACATTGCCTCGGCTGCAGGCTTGCGCACCATGCCGCAAATCGGCGTGTATTGCATGAGCAAAGCCGCCGTCATCCACATGACCAAGGTGATGGCTGCCGAGTGGGGCCGTTATGGCATCACCACCAATGCCATCTGCCCAGGCTACATCGACACCGAGATCAACCATCACCACTGGGGCACCGAAGCGGGCCAGAAGTTGATCAGCATGCTGCCACGCAAGCGCGTGGGTCAGCCCAAGGATCTGGATGCGATGTTGGTGACCTTGTGTTCGCCACAAAGCGACTTCATCAACGGCGCGATCATTTCGGCTGACGATGGCATGTTGGCGACCTGATAGCAAAGGATCACGCCATGCGTTTGGAAATTCCTGATCACAAGATCCTGGTTTATGAACTGTCCCATCCCATCGCCTGGGGTGAGATGGATGCCCTGGGCCATGTCAACAACACGGTGTACTTCCGCTACATGGAGCAAGCACGTGTGTCATGGATCACTGCCATCAATGGTGGCTTGAGCGATGGTGATGATGGGCCGGTGATTGCCAACACCTTTTGCAACTTCTACCGACCGCTGGTGTTCCCGGGCGCGATGAACATCAAGCTTTACGTGGCCAATCCGGGACGTACCAGCATTGACACGTTTGTCACCATTGAGCGGGCGGATGACCCCGGTACGGTTTATGCCGCCGGTGGCGCCACTTTGGTGTGGGTGAGTCTGAAAGACGGGCGCCCCGCACCACTGCCAGATGCGATTCGCAAGCTGGCTGGCGCTGCGCCTGCCTTACCCGCTGGGGATCAACCTCCCGCCTTGCCTGCCTGAGTCAATAGGGGCTAAGCATGGGGCCGCGTTTGCTTCACGCAAATGACGGCCTTTTTTTCGTCTAGTTCTCTGGCTTTTTGATCCTGACCCGGTGTACTCTTTCTATGTTGCAGTGCAGCGTAAATTTTGGGCCAATGGCCTGAGTCTTGCTGTGCTGTCAAAACAAACCGAGCTAGGAGTGAACGGATGAACAAGGTCTATCCCGATGCGGCCAGTGCGCTGGCTGGGATTGTGAAAGACGGGCAATTGCTCGCAGTGGGAGGCTTCGGCCTGTGTGGGATTCCTGAGGCCCTGATTGATGCCTTGCAGGCGACGGGCGTCAAAGACCTGACGGTCATTTCCAACAACGCAGGGGTCGACGGCTTTGGTTTGGGCAAGCTGCTCAACACCCGTCAGATCAAGAAGATGATCTCCAGCTATGTGGGCGAGAACAAAGAGTTCGAGCGCCAATACCTGGCTGGCGAGCTGGAGTTGGAATTCACACCCCAAGGCACCTTGGCTGAAAAGCTGCGCGCTGGTGGTGCAGGCATTCCAGCCTTCTTCACCAAAACGGGTGTGGGCACCATCGTGGCCGAGGGCAAAGAGCTTCGCGAGTTCGATGGGCAGACCTATGTGATGGAGCGCGCTCTGTGCCCAGATGTGGCGCTGGTCAAGGCTCACAAGGCTGACAAGTCGGGCAACCTGATCTTCCGCCGTACCGCACGCAACTTCAACCCCGCTGCAGCCATGGCTGGCAAGCTGACAGTGGTTGAGGTTGAAGAGATCGTGGAAACCGGTTCGATCGACCCTGATTCCGTGCACCTGCCTGGGATCTACGTGCACCGTATCGTGCACAACCCGAACCCAGAAAAGCGCATTGAAAAGCGCACCATCACTGAAAAAGCAGGAGCCTGAACCATGGCCTGGACGCATGATGAAATGGCGGCACGCGCCGCTCAGGAACTGCAAGACGGTTTCTATGTGAACTTGGGCATTGGCCTGCCAACTTTGGTGGCCAACCACGTTCGTGAAGACATCGAAGTGTGGCTGCAATCAGAAAACGGCATGCTGGGCATTGGCCCGTTCCCGACCGAAGATGAAGTCGATGCCGACATCATCAACGCCGGCAAGCAAACCGTGACCTGTCTGCCTGGCTCGTCGATCTTCGGATCGCATGAGAGCTTTGCCATGATCCGTGGCGGCAAGATCAACCTGTCTATCTTGGGCGCCATGCAGGTGTCTGAAAAGGGTGACCTGGCTAACTGGATGATCCCTGGCAAGATGGTCAAGGGCATGGGCGGCGCCATGGACTTGGTCGCAGGTGTGGGCCGTGTGGTGGTGCTGATGGAACACGCCGCCAAAAACGGCGAGCACAAGCTGCTGCAAAAGTGCACGCTGCC
>JBDKHX010000174.1:0-4402 GCA_039797415.1 Pseudomonadota bacterium
GTTTGGCAGCAACACCGACATCAACCTGCACGCCCCCGCCCTGCTACCGGATGCTTATTGCGGCGACGTGCATGTGCGCTTGAGTTTGTACAAACGGCTGGCCACCACAGACTCACTCGACAAGATCGAGACCATGCTGGAAGAGATCGTTGACCGCTTTGGCAAGCTCCCGCCACAAGCCCAAGCCCTGTTTGACACCCACAAGCTGCGCGTGATGGCCAAGCCTTATGGCGTCATCAAGATCGATGCAGCACCCGGTGTGATCAACGTCACCTTCCGCCCCAACCCGCCGGTTGAGCCGATGCGTATCATCGAGTTGGTGCAAAAAAACAAGCACATCAAGCTGGCCGGCAACGACAAGCTGCGCATTGAAAAGGAATTGAAAGACCCGAAGGACCGCGCCCAATATGTGCGCGATCTGCTGCGCACACTGGGCCAGCCACTTAAAACTTGAGTCACATCTGGGTGATCAAGCCGTCCAATGCCGCTGCACGTCTTCCAGCGCCATCAACAGGCTCGCTCGATCCGTTTCGGCCACTTGCTGCCAGGGGCGACCTGATAGAGCCCCTTCCAGCGCCCACAGCAAGTTCAAACTGGCCTCAGGACAAGCGGCCTTGGTTTTGGCGTAGGCCATCACAGCGCCCAAACGTGTCAGCTCTTGGGCTGTTGTGATCCCAGCCTTGGCCAACATGTCCTGGCTTTTCGGCCCCAGATTGGTCAGATCAGCCAAGCCGGCCGATATCGAATCCGTGTCGGGACCAAGGCCGGATTGAGCGTTGGCGATCAGCCGCGCCTTGCCGGTCTTGGTCGTCGTCTTTGCTGTCGATTTGGCTTGCTGCCTCAATGCACAGTCATACGCCACACGCGCCCACTGAGCCATCTCGTCAGCATCGTCGTAGGTTTCGGGCGGCGCCTGGTGATATCTCAGCGACGACACTTTGCCTTTGGACTCGTACTGAAACGGCGGCAAGCCCCGGTCGACAAACAGATGCTTGGATTGGTCATCGACTTTGAAGTAAAGCTGATCGCTGACGATCAAGCCAAACATCAGGCCGTCTCGATAAATACCAAACCCGCCAAACATGGCTTTGGCTTGCACAGGACCAAAGCCCGCCATCTGCTCAACCACATAGTTAGCAAAGGCCTGTTTGTGACTTCGGCTGTCCGCAGTACTCACATGGCCTCCCGACAGTGGTCTGGGCTTATTGCCCAGGTGCTTTCACACCCAACATATTGGCACCCAAGGCTTCCGCCACCTCAATGCCATCCACCCCAGCAGACATGATGCCGCCAGCATAACCAGCGCCCTCACCTGCCGGATACAAGCCCTTGATGTTAAGGCTTTGATAGTCTCGACCACGGGTGATGCGCAAGGGTGAAGACGTGCGCGTTTCAACACCGGTCAACACGGCATCCGGCATCGAAAAGCCTTTGATCTGCTTTTCAAAAGCAGGCAGGGCCTCGCGAATGGCCGCCAGAGCGTAATCGGGCAAGCTGCCATTGCCTGGCTGAGCCAAGTCTGTCAGGTTGACACCGGGCTTGTAAGAAGGCTCGACGTTGCCCAGCACGCTGCTGCGCTGTCCCTTGATGAAGTCGCCCACCAATTGACCTGGCGCCTGGTAGCCACCGCCGCCCAAGACATAGGCTCGGGACTCCCAAAACCGTTGGAACGCCATGCCATCCAAGGGGTTGACCGGGCCTTCCGTTTTGCCGTCCTGGCGGTAATCCTGCGGCGAGATCCCCACCACGATCCCGGCATTGGCATTGCGCTCATTGCGGGAGTACTGGCTCATGCCGTTGGTCACAACACGTTCGGGCTCAGACGTGGCCGCCACCACCGTGCCGCCTGGGCACATACAGAAGCTGTAAACAGCACGGCCATTGCTGGCGTGGTGAACCAACTTGTAATCAGCCGCACCCAGAATCGGGTTGCCTGCATTGGGGCCAAACCGTGCGCGATCAATCACGCCCTGCGGGTGCTCGATGCGGTAACCGATCGAAAACGGCTTGGCCTCCATGTAGACACCGCGCTCGTGCAGCATCTTGAAGGTGTCGCGAGCGCTGTGCCCCAGGGCCAGCACAACGTGATCCGTGCGGACCTGCTCGCCAGAGGCCGTGGTCACACCACGGATGTGACCTGCTTCGATCGACACATCGGTCACATGCTGCTCAAAGCGAATCTCACCACCCAAGGCCTCGATATCGGCTCGCATCTTCTCGACCATGCTGACGAGACGGAACGTACCGATGTGGGGCTTGGCCACGTACAAGATCTCTTCAGGTGCACCGGCTTTGACAAACTCGGTCAGCACCTTACGGGTCAAATGACGCGGATCACTGATCTGGCTCCACAACTTGCCATCCGAAAACGTACCTGCGCCCCCCTCGCCAAACTGCACGTTCGACTCTGGGTTGAGAACCCGCTGGCGCCACAAGCCCCAGGTGTCCTTGGTGCGTTGGCGTACTTCCTTGCCGCGCTCCAACACGATCGGGCGCAAACCCATCTGGGCCAGGATCAAGGCCGCAAAAATGCCGCAAGGCCCAAAGCCGATCACCACCGGACGCAAAGGCTGCGTCGCCTGGAAATCGGCTGGGGCGTGCCCCACAAAGTGGTAACTGGTATCTGGCGTAGCGCGCACGTGCTGGTCAGCGGCAAATTGCGCCAGCAACTGGGCCTGCAATGCGTCGGACTCCAGCTCACAGTCAATCGTGTAAATCAACACGATGGCCGACTTCTTGCGCGCGTCATAGCTGCGCTTGAAGACGGAGAAATCCTTGAGTTGGGCATCAGCAATGCCCAGGCGAGCCACGATCGCCGGACGCAAAGCGCCTTCGGCATGGTTCAGTGGCAAACGCAATTCAGTAATTCGCAGCATGTCGATGCACGATTCAGTACAGGGGGCTCGGCCCGAGATTAGGCCACAAAGCGTGGCGCCGAGGGATAATCACGCTCCATTTCTCGCTAGCCAACCCAGCCGCCCGTCATGTCTGCCCAAGAATTCGCCCCCGGCCTCGTCATTCAGCACTTTGCCCCCCCTTTGCAGTTGAGCTCGTTCAAGGCCATCGCCTTTGACATGGACTCCACGCTCATCAGCATTGAATGCATTGACGAAATTGCCGACGCGGTTGGCAAAAAGGCAGAAGTGGCAGCCATTACCGAAGCGGCCATGCGCGGTGAAATCACCGATTTCAAAGACAGCCTGCGCCGCCGGGTGGCCTTGCTCAAAGGCGTGCCGGCTGAAGCGCTGCAAGAAGTCTATGACCAGCGACTTAAGATCAACCCTGGCGCGCCTGAGCTGATCCATGCGGCCAAAGCCGCAGGCTTGCAAACCTTGCTGGTGTCAGGCGGGTTCACCTTCTTTGCTGACCGAGTCAAAGCACGACTGGGCATGCATGAGGCCCATTCCAACACCCTGGAAATCGAAGGCGGCCTGCTGACGGGTCAGGTTTTGGGCGACATCGTCGATGGCGAGGCCAAAAAGCAGCACCTGCTGGCACTGTGCGCCCGCATCGGCTGCGACCCCAAGCAATCCATTGCTGTGGGCGACGGCGCTAACGATTTGCCAATGATGGGTGTGTCTGGCCTGAGCGTGGCCTATCACGCCAAACCTAAGGTGCGCGAACAAGCCATGGTCGCCATCCAATCCGGTGGATTGGACCGTGTATTGGAATTGCTGCGCTGAGCTTTACTCGTCAGCGTTGAACTGGTCGAACAAATCGTCGGCCCAGGCGTCCAATTCTGTATTGGATATCGACAGCACACGCATGGCAGCCTCGCCCCCCTTGGCCCATTCGTTGTGCTGATTCAAGCCCTGAAAGCGCTGAATGATGTGCTCCACGACCAAGCACAGGGCAACCAAGTCCACAATGTTTTCATGCCCGGACTCCGTCAGGATGTCATAGTCATGGTGCAGCCGAATGGCCAATGTGGCCGTTTGCGAGATGCCCCAAGAACGCGCCAGCAAGGCTCCCACAATCGCATGGTCGGTTTGATGTCGTTCTTGCTCAATGGCGGTGAAGCACGCATCGCTGTGATTGGCGGTGTCCAGCGTTTCAATATAAGACGGGTTTTGGAAGCGTCGAGCCAGCAGGGGAATGCCCACATCGGCAAACAAGCCCACCGTTTGAGCCAAAGCCGGTGGCAGACCGACTCTGGGCGCCAACGCCCACATGGCGTGGCTGCGTTTGGCAGATACATCCCAAAAGCGCCACAAAGCCAAACCATCAACAGGTAAGGCATCACGCAAGGCGATTTCTGTGAGCAATTGCTCACAACGGGCAGCACCCAAGTACATGAAGGCCTGGTTGATGGTTTCCGCCTTCCGCGTCAAACCCATCAACGGTGAATTGGCCACTTTCAGCAAAGCACCGGACATGGCCACATCAGAGGCCACAATTTGGG
>JBDKHX010000175.1:0-4402 GCA_039797415.1 Pseudomonadota bacterium
AAGGCGACAGCCTCAAGCGATCGGTTCGTCACTTTGTGTTCGGTTGAGAGGGGTCCAGACCATGAAGAACTTCTACGCACCTGGCCTGCGCTTGATGCAGAACTCGCCCATCCGCCGCAAGCTGGGCTTGATGGGCGCGCTGCTTTTGGTCCCACTTCTGATGTTCATGGTGACGGTGGCGCAAACCGCACAAGACGACATCACATTTGTCAAAGAAGAACTGTGGGGCACCTCACTGGCCAAGCCGATGAGTGATGTGCTGCTTGAGTTGCAGGTCAACCGCGGGCTGACTCTGGAAGCACTCAGCGGCGATGACCGGCTGGATAAGGAGCGCGACCGCTCGCGTCAAAAACTCAAAGAGCTGGTCAGCAACCTGAACACCCAACTGGACCAGCGCAAATCATCGCGCGTGGCCTCATCGTTCAACACCATCAACAGCCAACTCAATCAAATCTTGAGCGGCAGGTTGCCAGACAGCAAGGCCGAGGCGGAAGCCCTGTATGACGCACCGATTCACGGGCTGCAAACGGCCTTGATCACTGTCGGTGAGGAGTCAGGCTTGTTGTTGGACCCTGTGGCCTCGACATACTTCCTGATGGACTTGAGCATTGAACGACTGGCAACTTGGGCAGAACACGTTTCCGTCCTTCGAGCAATTGGCAGCGAAGTGGCACTGGAGCAACATGCCAATGCAGAACACAACGCTTTGCTGAAAGAGCGTGTGGCAGACGCCATCTTGGCCCAATCTGCCATGCAAGTTCGCATTGAGGCCCTGCAGAGAGCTGGCCAGGAAGCACCTGCCACCTGGGAGAGCACCAGCAAGGTGGCCCAGAAGTTGATGACCCTGGCACACACGCTGGCCACAAAAGGCTTGCCTGATGCCACCCCCGCCATGCTGAGGTCACAAGTTGACGACGCACACGGCGCCATCGGTCGCATGACCGCGGAAACATTTTCTGAATTGAACCGGCAATTGGAGAACCGCCTGTTCAACCTTTGGATCGAGCTTGTCGCCAAGACCTTGTTGTGCCTGGTCGGTTTGGGCCTGGTGGCTTACTTGAACACCTGCTTTTACGCAGATTTCTTTTCCAGAATCGAGGCTGTTCAAGCGACCCTCCGCGCCGTCTCCAAAGGCAATCTGTCCCGCCGTTTGAACCTGTCAGGTCAAGACGAGTTGGTCAAGGTCGGGCAACACATTGACGAGATGAGTGAGAACCTATCGCTGTTGGTATCCGAGGTGCGCAGCAGCGCTGTGCGGGTGGGACAAGCTGGTCTGTCTGTATCAGATGACGGCAAAGCGTTGTCTCGGCATACTGAAGAACAGGCATCCAGTCTGCGTCAGTCCGTGATGACGGTGGGTGAGCTCAGCGGTGCGGTCTCCAGCAATGCCGAAGCAGCGGTGGCACTGGAACAGTTGACAGCCAACCTCAAGCATCAGGCTGAGGCAGGCGCCTCTGCCATGGACGAAACCGTCAGCAGCATCCACTCGCTGCAAGAAAGCGCCCGGCGCATCGGCGAAATCAACAACGTCATCAATGACATCGCCTTCCAGACCAATTTGCTGGCGCTGAACGCGTCCGTTGAGGCCGCTCGCGCCGGTGAAAGCGGGCGGGGCTTTGCCGTGGTCGCATCCGAGGTGCGCCAACTGGCCCAGCGCTGCGCAGAAGCTGCCGCTGAAGTGCATGACGTGATCGAGCACACCACCGAATTGGTGGACCTGTCGGTCGACCGCATTGGCGAAGTCAACTCGACATTGAGCTTGGTCGTGCGCGGCGTCGGCGATGTATCGCTCAAACTCAAATCCATTGCTTCTGCCAGCGAACAGCAAAGCATGGGCCTGCAAGCGGTAACGGCCACTGTCGGTAGCCTGGACGATTTGACCCACCAGAATGCCAACCTGGTCGATCGCTCCACCCATTCGTCCAAGACGTTGGTCAACCAGGCAGAAGCCTTGCGCAAGTCTGTGGCCCACATTCAACTGCGCCAATGCACAGCCGATGAGGCGCAAGCCTTGGTAGAGCGCGCCGTGGCCCGCATTGCCGAGGTGGGCTGGTCACGCGCCTGCGCTGATTTCAACAAGCCCAATGGCGAATATGTCGACCGCGATCTCTATTTGTTCGGTCTCAATCGCGATGGTGTGTATGTCGTGATGAGCAAACACCCAGAGTGGGTTGGCCGCAGCATGGAAGACATTGCCGTCATCCCAACCGATGTGGCCGCGCAGTTCATGGAGTTGGCCAACGAGCGTTCCAAGTTCGGCAACGGCTGGGTTGAATACGATAGCCCGACCAGCGACAACCCTGAAGGCCTGCGCAAGACTGCCTACATCGCCTCGGTGGATGAAGACACCTTCCTGGGCTGCGGTGTGCTGCGTCAAGCCACCAAGTCCAGCAACAAGGCGTTGGGTGATCAGGCGATCTCAGTCATGGCTGCGTGAACACGGTTGAGCACCATCTGAGGCACCCACAAGGTTACCTGGGTGCCTTGGCCAAATTCACTGGCCAGGTCCATGGTGCCACCCATCAGCTCCAAGATTTCCTTGACGATGGTGACACCCAAGCCCGTGCCTGGGATGTTGCCTGACTTGTCGGCACGGTAAAACCGCTCACCCACGCGAGCCAATTGATCTGGGCTCAGGCCAATACCCTGGTCAATGATCTGGATGCCCAACTGGGCTTGCCCTTCGACGGCGCGGCTCAAGAACTGCACCTTGACTTCCCCACCCTTGGGTGAGTATTTGTAGGCGTTGGACAGCACATTGAGCACGGCCTGCTGCATCTTCTTGCGGTCAACCCAGACCATGGTTTCGCCAACCGCCACATCGACGATTGGTGCATCTCGGCCCTCAGGGGTCTTGAAGTCCTGAATCACTTCATGGACCAGGTCTGACAAGTCTTCCGCGCCCAGCGTGAAGTCCTTGCCCTGGCGGGATTCGATGCGGGCCAGATCCAGCAGTTCATTGATGATGCCGGACATGGTTTCGCTTTGCCGATAAATGCGGCCGAGCAAATCCTTTTGCTTCTCTGGCTTGAGTTCACGGGTCAGCAACAGCTCCGTGAAGCCATAGATACTGGCCATGGGCGTGCGCAGCTCATGTGCGGCCATGGACAGGAAGGCACTCTTCATCTGATCCACTTCGGACTCGTGTGTCACGTCCCGAATGGCCAGCACCTGCGATACCGCTGTGCCTTGTCCGCGGCTCAGACGTACCTCCAGCATCCGTCTGGCGGGGGGCTTCATTTCAAGCACCACGCGGCCGGCATGCTGGCGGATCTCGGTGACCGATTGAATCAGTTGGTCAGGCACCGCTTGCTGGAAGAACCTGGCACTGAACTCTGCCTCGGTCATGCCAATGGACCACCCCTCGGGCATGCTGGTCAAGCTGTCAAACGCGGGACTGGCATAGGCCACTTTGCCCTGCGCATCAAATGACACAAACCCGTCCGGTGACAGCGAGAAGATGGCCCCCATCTGTTCGCTGTGTTCCTTGATCTTGGCCTGGGCCATCTTGCGATCATGGATGTCTTGAATGGAGCCCGCCATGCGGGTGGCCGCACCAAAGTCATCAAAATACACCTTGGCCCGAGACCGGAACCAACGGTACTCGCCCGATTTGGTCCGCAACATGTATTCCAGATCAAACGGTTTGTTGTTGCGCAACGCATCCTCCAGCGCAGCAAAGGTACTTTGCTGGTGGTCCGGGTGCAGCATGGCATCAAAGGTCACCAGGTCGGCCGATATCTCATTGGGTTGATAGCCCAACAAGCGGTAGAACTGGGGCGACCACCATTCCTCTTGGGCGTGCACGTTCATCCAGTCCCACAAACCGTCGTTACCCCCGTCAATGGCCAGGTTGTAACGCTCGGCATTGGCGTTCATTTCGTCCTGGGTTTGCTTGGCCTCGGTGATGTCGTAGCCAAATGAGATGTACTTGTCGACGGTGCCATCCGCTTGTTTGATCGGCGCGATCACGGTTTGCACCCAATACAACTTGCCTGACTTCGACTTGTTGCAAACCTGCCCTGTCCAAGGTGTCCCATGCAGCAAGGAGCGCCAGACCTCGACCCAGAAGAAACTGTCGTGCGCGCCAGATGTCAGCAAGCGCGGATTTTGACCCAGCAGTTCATCGCGGCTGTAGCCGCTCAATCGGCAGTAAATGTCGTTGACATGCACCAAAGTGCCATCTGGCTTGGTGATACAAACGGTGGAGAATCTGTCCAATGTAGCCAGCAAAGCCTCACTCTCCCGCAAAGCCCGTTCAGCGTCCCGCTTGGCCTCTTGCAGGTCATGGGTCATGGCATCCGCCAAGGCCTCGGCGCGCCCCCGGCCCGATCTCAATAGCCAAATGGCCAAGGCCAGCACGGCGCTGAGGACTGTGCCCAGCATGCCCACCCACAAGGGA
>JBDKHX010000176.1:0-4401 GCA_039797415.1 Pseudomonadota bacterium
GTCGTGGCCGTGCCAAAGACGGTGACGCCGCGCTTGGCCAACTCGACCGCGATGGCGCGGCCAATGCCACGACTGGCGCCGGTCACCAAGGCGATTTGGGTCTTCATTTCAACGCTCATGCCAACAAACCTTTCACTTCAGCCAGGGAGGCAGGGTCAAACACCGTGCCTGTCACCAAGTCCGCGTCAATGCGCTTGACCATGCCTGACAAGACTTTGCCTGGGCCGCATTCAATCACATGAGTCAGACCACGGGCTCTGAGGGCCTGAATGGTTTCCACCCAACGGACAGGACCAAAGGCCTGACGATACAAGGCATCGCGGATGGCATCGGGTGTCGTTGCCTCGGCCACGTCAATGTTGTTGATCACGGCAATGCTGGGCACGGCGAACGTGGTGGCAGCCAGTTTGTCGCGCAAACGGTCTGCGGCCGGCTTCATCAGGCTGGAGTGGAATGGCGCAGACACAGGCAAGGGCAAAGCGCGCTTGGCACCGGCAGCCTTGAGCAACTCACACGCCTTTTCAACAGCGGCCTTGGTACCGGCAATCACAGTTTGCTTGGGATCATTGAAGTTGACGGCCTCAACAGCTTGTCCCGTTTCGGCAGTAGCTTGGGCGCAGCCTGCACGGACGCCATCGGCATCCATGCCCAAGATCGCAGCCATGCCACCCACACCAACAGGAACAGCCTCTTGCATGGCTTGGGCTCGGAAACGCACCAAGGGCAAGGCGTCTTTCAGCGTCAACGCACCAGCAGCCACCAAGGCCGTGTACTCACCCAAGGAGTGTCCAGCGACCACCGCAGGCTGCAGACCTGTTTCAGCCAACCAGGCACGCAAGCAAGCCACACCTGCCGTCAGCATGACGGGCTGGGTGTTGGTGGTCAGGTCCAGAGCCTCTTTCGGGCCTTCAGCGATCAAACGACCGATGTCTTCACCCAAAGCATCCGATGCCTCAGCCAAGGTGTCACGTACAGCCGCATGCCCTTCCCAGGCATTGAGCATGCCGACGGACTGCGAGCCTTGGCCCGGAAACACAAACGCAAACGCTGTCATTTACAGAAATCCTTCAATAATCGATCAAAACTGCGCCCCAGGTGAAGCCCCCACCCACTCCTTCGAGCAGCAGGGACTGACCTGGTTGAATCTGTCCAGCGCGAACTGCATGGTCCAACGCCAAGGGGATGGACGCAGCCGACGTGTTGCCATGCTGATCCACCGTAGTGACCACCCGACTGCTTGGAACCTTGAGCTTACGCGCCGTGCCTTGCATGATGCGGATATTGGCTTGATGCGGCACCAACCAGTCGATGCTGTCAGGCGTGCGCCCTGCGGCATCCAGCACCTCATGGGCAACCTGATCCAAAACGGTCACAGCCAGCTTGAACACAGCTTGGCCGTCCATTTTAAGAGTGGGATCACCCAAAACCTCGCCCCCCCGGAAGGTTCCGGGTGTGCAAAGGATGTCGGCGTACTGGCCATCGGCATGCAATTTGGATGCAACGATACCGGGTTTGCTGGATGCCTCCAGCACCACGGCGCCGGCACCATCACCAAATAGAACGCACGTACCGCGGTCATTGAAATCAAGAATGCGGGAGTACACCTCCGCGCCAATGACCAATGCCCGCTTGACGCCGCCTGTGCGGATCATGGCGTCAGCCACCGTCAGGGCATACACAAAACCGGAACAGACCGCCTGAACATCAAAGGCCGCACAACCGTGCGCCCCCAGTTTCCGCTGGATCAGGCAAGCTGTTGACGGAAACACCATGTCTGATGTCGATGTGGCACAAATGATGAGGTCGATGTCAGCTGCAGCGCACCCCGCAGCCTGCAACGCACGACTGGCCGCCTGAACACCCAGATCACTGGATGTGACGTCGGGATCGGCAAAATGGCGCGCCTCGATCCCGGTGCGCTCGACAATCCATTGACTGGAGGTCTGAACACCACGATCGGCCAGCCAGGCAACGAGCTCGTCGTTACTCCAGCGTTTGGGCGGCAGAAAGCTGCCTGTGCCAATGATCTTGGAAAAGATCGGTGAGGCTGCGCTACCAGGAGGCTGCGCAGATGCCTCGTGTCTTGATGACATGTGTGGGGGACTCAAGCCCCCAACCTTTATGCGGCGCTGTTGCTGGTGTCCTGCGCGGGCAGGCTTTCCAGGGTGGCAGCGATGCGGTCGTGAACCCGGTCTAACAAACGATGACGGGCTGCATCATAAGCCCGATTCAAGGCTTGCTCAAAAGAGAAGGCATCCGCTGAGCCGTGGCTTTTGAAAACCAGACCTCGCAAGCCCAACAAAGCAGCACCGTTGTAACGACGGTGGTCAACCCGTTTTTTGAACTGATTGAGCACCGGCATGGCCACTAACGCAACCAATTTGGTGACGATGTTGCGGGTGAACTCTTGCTTGATGAAGTTGGCAAACATGGTTGCCAAGCCTTCCGCTGTCTTCAAAGCCACGTTGCCAACAAAACCGTCACAGACGACGAGGTCGGACGTGCCTTTGAAGATGTCGTTGCCCTCAACGTTGCCGTAGAAGTTGATCAAACCGCGACTGTCAGCGGCGCGAAGCAGTTCGCCCGTTTTTTTGATGACTTCACTGCCTTTGATGACTTCTTCGCCAATGTTGAGCAAACCCACGGTGGGGTTTTCTTTGCCATCAACTGCTGCGACCAACGCGCTGCCCATGACCGCAAACTGCAGCAGGTGCTCTGCCGTGCAGTCCACATTGGCGCCCAGGTCCAACACGGTGGTGTAGCCGTCTTTTTGATTGGGCATGACCGATGCGATCGCCGGACGATCGATGCCTTCAACCGTTTTGAGCAAATAGCGAGCAACAGCCATCAGGGCGCCGGTGTTCCCAGCGGACACGCATGCGTGCGCAAAAGCAGGCTGCTCAGCCGTCGCTTTGACCTGATTGATGGCCACGCGCATGGACGAGTCCTTCTTTTTGCGCAGCGCCACTTCAACGGGGTCATCCATGGTGACCACTTCAGACGCATTGACCAAGGTGACACGCTCCCACCCCTTGGCGGCGGCCAAGACGTCAGGCAAACCAACCAGCACCAACTCTGCGTCAGGGTGCTTGCGCAAAAAGGCTTGGCAAGCAGGCAGGGTAATGGATGGACCGTGGTCCCCCCCCATGCAATCAACAGACAAACGAACAGGCGAAACGGTTGCCTGAGAGCGATCAGAGCGGGGTGCAGTCATGAAATCTGGCGCGAAAACACAGCGCAAAAATATGGGAAACCCAAATGACAAGGGGCTGGAGAACCGATGAATCGGTTAACCCAGCCCTCTTGATCGGCTTGTATGACCTGAATCAATCAGGTCAAAGACGTCTTACGCGTCAGCCTTGGTCTTCAAGACCTTGCGACCACGGTAGAAACCGGTGGCGCTGATGTGGTGGCGCAGGTGCACTTCGCCGGTAGTTGCTTCAACAGCAGTACCTGGTGTCACCAAAGCGTTGTGCGAACGGTGCATGCCACGCTTGGAAGGCGACTTTTTGTTTTGTTGAACGGCCATGTTGGACTCCGAAAGCCGGGCTCGAAGCCCGTGGGGTTGTCAGACCACACCGTTGCCAGCTTGTTTACCCCCTCGAAAGTGGGCTAAAACTGGCCGCTTGCAGTCCGCAAGTGTTAAAAATTGCTCGAAAGACTCGAACCTATCCGGCTATATCCCGGAAAACGCAAGATTCTAGCACGGGTATAACCTGTAATTCAAATCACAGGTCAGTTTTGATTCTTTTTCAGCGCTGCGAGGGCCGCAAAAGGATGGGGCTTGCCGCCAGCCGCGTCAGACGACTCCGCTGAATCGGGCTCGTCAGGGTCGAATGATCGCATATGTTTCTCGACATCGGTCGGGCAACGGTCATGACGAGGCACCAAAGGTTGGGCCATGATCAACTCGTCTTCCAGCAACTCGACCAGGTCGAACGTCCGGCCCACAGCCAGGACGTCATCATCGCAATCGGCATCCAGATCGGCAGCGGCGGCCTCATCGTCCACAAAACGGATAGACCGACTGACTTCGATGGGGATCTCGACTGCATGCAGGCAGCGCTGGCATTCCCAAGGGAACGTGCCGCCAACTTCGATGTCAAGCCAGCGGTGAGGTTTGCCCACACGCTGCGGCTCCAGTCGGCCTTGAGCACGCCACTGCACGGGTGGCAGAGCTGCCAGGTCAGCCTGTTTGAACAAGCCTTCAGCCAAGCGCTGAAGATCGGCAACAGGCAAAGCCCCTTCAAGGGCCTCGCCAGAATCAATGAATGCCCCGACATCCAGTCGATTGGGCACAAAGCTACGCGGTTTCATGTCCGCAAGTGTAGAGGCTGGCTGAGCCGCAGGCGACAATGCACGCATGTCCACACCGATTTCTGCCACACCTGCATTGGTTTT
>JBDKHX010000177.1:0-4396 GCA_039797415.1 Pseudomonadota bacterium
AGCGCCAGCACCAAAGCCGGTTTGTCAGCCTATGGCGCCATCACGGCTTTCGGTTTGACGGTCGCTGGCTTCATGTACCTCATCAAGCTGTGGCACGAGCGCAATCTGCGTGACAACCCCGAAGAGGTCGAGCAGTTGCTGGAGATTGCCCGCACAGACGGTCACCATTGACCGCCTGTTGATCGGTGCTTGGGCTTAGCGACGGCGCCGGCTGGTGCTGCCACCACCCAGGATCGATCCCAGCACGCCGCGAATGATCTCGCGGCCGACAGTCGATCCAATCGTGCGAGCTGCAGATTTGGCCAAGGCCTCCAAAATCGAGTCGCCTCGGCCATTGCCCTTGATCAGATCGCCCGCGGCATCGCCCAGCCAGCCTCCGCCTTGTTCGGCTGTCTGGCCTTTCAGCACCTGTCGGGCTTCGTCTTTCATGGATCCGGTTGATCCGCTGTTTGAGTCGCGGCTGGGCTCGCTGCCTGCGCGGCCCTTGAGCTTTTCGTAAGCCGATTCACGGTCAACCAGCTTTTCATACACGCCGCTGACCAAAGACTGCGCCAGCAGCGCCTGTCGTTGCGCCGGCGTAATCGGGCCGATCTGGCTGCCCGGTGGCAGCACAAAAACGCGTTCCGTTACGCTGGGACGGCCTTTGTCGTCCAGCAGACTGATCAAGGCCTCACCCACCGCCAGTTCGGTGATGGCGCTGGCAATGTCCAGCCCGGGGTTGGGGCGCATGGTCTCGGCAGCCGATTTGACGGCTTTTTGATCACGCGGGGTGAATGCACGCAAGGCGTGTTGCACGCGGTTGCCCAGTTGGCCCAGCACCGTTTCCGGCACGTCCAGCGGGTTTTGCGTCACAAAGAACACACCCACGCCTTTGGATCGCACCAGGCGAACGACCAATTCGATTCGCTCGACCAAGGCTGCGGGCGCATCCTTGAACAACAAATGCGCCTCGTCAAAGAAGAACACCAGCTTGGGTTTGTCCAGGTCACCCACTTCGGGCAAGGTCTCGAACAACTCCGACAGCATCCACAGCAAGAAGGTGGCGTACAGCCTGGGCGAATTCATCAACTTGTCTGCTGCCAGGATGTTGATCACACCTTGGGCCATCGGCGTCGACGGGCCGCCCCTAGACGCCGATCCCCCTTGGGGGGGCGGTGCTTCCGGCACCTTGGGGGGCACATTCACGGTTTGCATGAAGTCAGCGATGTCGAGCATCGGCTCGCCAAAGAATTTGTCCCCGCCTTGCCCTTCGATTTGCAGCAAACCGCGTTGAATGGCGCCCACGCTGGCCGCGCTGATGTTGCCGTACTCGGTGGTGAACTGGCTGGCGTTGTCACCCACGTGCTGAAGCATGGCGCGCAGGTCCTTCAGGTCCAGCAGCAACAGACCGTTGTCGTCGGCAATCTTGAACACCAGTTGCAGCACGCCAGACTGGGTGTCGTTCAAATCCAGCATCCGAGACAACAGCAAAGGCCCCATGTCCGATACCGTGGCGCGAACCGGGTGGCCTTGCTCACCAAACACGTCCCACAAGGTGGTGGGGCAGGCTTGGGGCGTTGGGGGTGTCAGGCTGCGTTCTTGCAGGATGGCCGCCAATTTGGCCGACACGGTGCCCGCTTGCGAGATGCCCGTCAGGTCACCCTTGATGTCGGCCATGAAAACCGGCACGCCAGCCTTGGACAGGTTCTCTGCCAAGGTCTGCAATGTGATGGTTTTACCCGTGCCGGTCGCCCCCGTGATCAGGCCGTGTCGGTTGGTCAGGGCGGGCAATAAATGACACTCTTTGTCGCCGTGACGGGCAATCAGAATCGGATCAGCCATGGACTTGGGCTCCCAGAGGCAAAGCAAAAGGTAAAATCACAGTATTCCTGCAATTTAACCATCCCGGAGCACCGCATCATGGCCGGTCATTCCAAGTGGGCCAATATTCAACACCGCAAAGGCCGCCAAGACGAAAAGCGCGGCCGGGTGTGGACCCGCATCACCCGTGAAATCATCGTGGCAGCCCGTGCGGGCGGCGCTGATATCAATATGAACCCGCGTCTGCGTTTGGCCATTGAAAAGGCCAAGGCAGCCAACATGCCGGCTGACAACATCAAGCGCAACGTGGACAAAGCCACGGGAAACCTTGATGGTGTCACCTATGAAGAAATCCGCTACGAAGGCTACGGCATCGGTGGCGCAGCCATCATCGTGGACTGCATGACCGACAACCGCGTGCGTACCGTGGCCGATGTTCGCCACGTGTTCAGCAAGAACGGGGGCAACCTGGGCACAGAAGGCTCGGTTGCGTTCCAGTTCAAGCATGTGGGCCAGTTTTTGTTTGCGCCCGGCATCAGTGAGGACAAGGTCATGGAAGTGGCCCTGGAAGCTGGCGCCGACGATGTCTTGACCCATGACGACGGGTCCATTGAAGTGCTGAGCTCGCCTGGCGACTTTGAAGCGGTCAAAAATGCGCTGGAAGGCGCCGGTTTGAATGCTGAAATGGCTGAAGTCACCATGCGTGCAGATACCCCTATTGAACTGTCTGGCGATGACGCTGCGCGTATGCAAAAGCTGCTGGATGCCTTGGAAGATCTGGACGACGTCCAGGATGTCTTCCACAACGCTGAATTGAACTGATCGCATCACCATGAAGATTCTTGTCATTGGCTCAGGTGGCCGTGAACACGCAATGGCCTGGAAACTGGCCCAATCCCCCAAGGCACACAAAGTGTTCGTGGCCCCCGGCAATGGTGGAACAGCGCGTGATCAACGCCTGACCAACATCGCCATCACCGATGTCAAGGCTCTGGCTGACTTCGCTGAAAGCGAAAAGATCACCCTGACCGTGGTGGGCCCTGAAGCCCCATTGGCTGCAGGTGTGGTGGACGAGTTCCGTGCACGCGGTTTGCGCATTTTTGGCCCGACTCAAAAGGCCGCACAGCTGGAAAGCTCCAAGGCTTTTGCCAAGGACTTCATGAAGCGCCACGGCATCCCCACTGCGTTTTATGACACCTTCACCGATGCAGCATTGGCTCATGCCTATGTGGACAAGCACGGCGCGCCCATCGTGATCAAGGCTGACGGCCTGGCCGCAGGCAAGGGCGTGGTCGTGGCCATGACTTTGCAAGAAGCGCATGAAGCCGTCGATTGGATGCTGCTGGACAACAAGTTGGGCGTGCAGCACAACGCCGGCGGTGCTCGCGTGGTGATCGAAGAGTTCCTGCAAGGCGAAGAAGCCAGCTTCATCGTGCTGGCTGATGGCAAGAACGTGTCTGTGCTGGCAACAAGCCAAGATCACAAGCGCTTGCTGGATGCCGACGAAGGCCCTAACACCGGAGGCATGGGTGCTTACTCGCCCGCCCCTGTTGTGACACCCAACGTGCATGCCAAAGCCATGCAAGAGATCATCCAGCCGACACTGGCTGGCATGGCCAAGGACGGTATCCCTTTCACCGGCTTCCTGTACGCTGGCTTGATGATTGACGCGCAAGGCAACCCCAAGACTTTGGAGTTCAACTGCCGCATGGGCGACCCTGAAACACAACCCATCATGATGCGCCTCAAGAGCGATCTGATCGACGTGTTCATGGCCGCGACCGATGGCACCTTGGACCAGATCGAGCTGCAGTGGGATCGTCGTTTCGCATTGGGCGTGGTCATGGCCGCAGGTGGTTACCCACTGGACCCCAAAAAGGGCGACGTCATCACCGGCTTGCCTGAAGATTCTGACGACGCCATGGTGTTCCATGCTGGTACCCAGCAAGTGGATGGCAAGATCGTTACCAGCGGTGGCCGTGTCCTGTGCGTGACCGCTTTGGGCGAGTCTGCCAAGCTGGCTCAACAAAAGGCCTACGAGACCCTGACCGGCATCGAGTTCGATGGCATGCAGTTCCGCAAAGACATCGGCTGGCGCGCCATCAAAGCGCGTTGATTGCCCGGCATGACGGATACAACGCAAACCCAAACCATGCGGGCCTACTTGTTGGGCCTGCAAGACCGCATCATCTCGGCATTTGAAGCTGAAGATGGCAAGCCCTTCATCCGCGACGCTTGGGTGCGTGGCCCAGAAGAGCGCCTGCAAGGCGACGGTTGCTCACGCCTGGTAGAAGAGGGCAACTTGCTGGAGCGCGGCGGTTGCAACTTCTCGCACGTCAAGGGCCCGAGCCTGCCACCGTCTGCCACGCAGCATCGGCCAGAGTTGGCGGGGCGGCCTTTTGAAGCCATGGGCGTGTCCTTGGTCTTCCATCCCCGTAACCCCTACGTGCCCACCGTTCACATGAACGTGCGCATGCTGGCCGCACACAAAGCCGACGGCACGGTGGTGGCCTGGTTTGGTGGTGGCATGGACCTGACGCCGTACTACGGCTTTGAAGAGGATGCGCGCCACTTCCACCAAGTCTGCAAAGACGCG
>JBDKHX010000178.1:0-4381 GCA_039797415.1 Pseudomonadota bacterium
CGCGTTCGTGCCATGTTGGACGAAAACGGCAAGCCTGCTACAGAAGCTGGCCCATCGATCCCAGTTGAAATCCAAGGTCTGACCGAGGTGCCATCTGCTGGTGACGAGTTCATGGTGTTGGGCGACGAACGCCGTGCCCGTGAAATCGCGACCTTCCGTCAAGGTAAGTACCGTGATGTGAAGTTGGCCAAGCAACAAGCCGCCAAGCTGGAAAACATGTTCGAGAACATGGGTCAAGGCGATGTGCAGACCCTGGCTCTTATCATCAAGGCCGACGTGCAAGGTTCGCAAGAAGCCTTGGCTGCATCCTTGCTCAAGCTGTCGACAGCCGAAGTCAAGGTCCAGATCGTTCACGCCGCTGTCGGTGGCATCAGCGAATCGGACGTCAACTTGGCCATCGCTTCGAAGGCCGTCATCATTGGCTTCAACACCCGTGCTGACGCTGGCGCTCGCAAGCTGGCTGACCACAACGGTGTCGACCTGCGCTACTACAACATCATTTACGACGCCGTCGATGATGTGAAGGCAGCGATGGGTGGCATGTTGGCGCCAGAGCAACGCGAAGAAGTCATCGGCTCTGCCGAGATCCGCCAAGTGTTCATCGCCTCCAAGATCGGCACGATCGCGGGTTGTATGGTCACCAACGGTGTGGTCCGTCGCTCTGCACGTCTGCGTTTGCTGCGTGAAAACGTCGTCATCTACACCGGCGAGTTGGAAGGCCTCAAGCGCTTCAAGGACGACGCCAAGGAAGTTCGCGAAGGTTTCGAGTGCGGCCTCAACATCAAGGGCTACAACGACATCAAAGAAGGCGACATCCTGGAGTTCTTCGAAATCAAGGAAGTGGCCCGTACGCTGTAATCAATCGCACAGGCTGCTCCCCCCAACAACCCCGCCTGAGCCCAGGCGGGGTTTGTGCTTGAAAGAGCCGCCTGAAATTGACAGCAGGAATTCACCATGCGCCATAAACGTTCTACCCCCAACCGCAGCAATCGCGTGGCTGACCAGATCCAACGGGATGTGGCCGAGCTCATTCGCGATCTGAAGGATCCCCGCATCGGCATGGTCACCATCAACTCGGTTGACGTGACCCCCGACTACGCGCATGCCAAGGTTTATTTCTCGGTCCTGATCGGCACGCCGCAAGACTGCCAGGATGCACTCAATGAGGCTGCTGGCTTCATTCGCAACGGTTTGTTCAAGCGCCTGCAGATTCACACCGTGCCGACATTGCATTTCCATTTCGACCGCACCACCGAACGTGCAGCCGAATTGAGCGCCTTGATCAACCGCGCCGTGGCCGACAAGGCCAAGGATGCCGATGAGCACCTTCCGCCCAAGGCGGATGAGGCGGCCAAGGACTGATCCCCGTGAACAAGCCCGTTCGTCAGCCACGTCGCGCCCTGCATGGGGTCATTTTGCTGGACAAGCCATTGGGCCTGTCGAGCAATGACGCTTTGCAGAAGGTCCGTCGCTTGATGCGGGCTGAAAAAGCAGGGCACACCGGCACCCTGGACCCATTGGCAACCGGCTTGTTGCCTTTGTGTTTTGGCGCCGCGACCAAGTTTTCTCAGGTCTCATTGGACGCCGACAAGGGCTACCGCGCGACGCTGAAACTCGGTCAAACCACGACGACAGGTGATGCTGAAGGCGACATCGTTCAAACCCGCACGGTCGGTGAGGGCGTCAACGCTGAGAGCATTGCCCTGGCTTGCCAGCGCCTGACGGGTGAGATCGATCAGGTCCCGCCCATGTACTCGGCGCTCAAGCACCAAGGCCGTCCCCTGTACGAATATGCCCGTGAAGGCATCGAAATCGAGCGGGAAGCTCGCCGGGTGACCATTCACGGCATTGACATTGTCAGTATCGACAATGACCAAGTGGTCATCGATGTGCGGTGCAGCAAAGGCACGTATATTCGCATCCTGGCGCAAGACTTGGGCGAAATCCTCGGTTGTGGCGCCCACCTGATCGGGTTACGCCGTACCGGCAGCGGTGGCGTGAGTCTGGATGGTTCGGTTACGCTTGAGGCTTTGCAGGCCATGACGGAGGCGGAGCGCGAAGAATGGCTCCAACCCGTTGATGTTTTGCTCAGTGACTGGCCAGAAGTCACACTTGTTGAGTCTGAAGCGGCCCGATTCCTGACAGGATTGCGCCGACGCGTTAAATTGGCGGATGCACCGCAGGTTCGTGTTTACGGACCCCATCCGGCGCGCCCCCAAGATCCAGCAGCCAAGGTGTTGCTGGGTAGTGCGCACATCAAAGGCGGGGAGTTGATCCCAACGCGTTTGCTCAGTCCGGATGAGGTGCAAGGCCTGGTTAATCAGTCCACCTCGGGTGAGCCCGATACAAATAGCCCCGCAACGCCGTTGTCACAGACGGCGCTTGCTTGAAGATTTTTTGATTTTAAAACTGTGAGCGTTTCATGAGCACTCAAATCCGCAATATTGCGATCATCGCCCACGTTGACCATGGCAAAACGACCATGGTTGACCAATTGCTGCGTCAAAGCGGCACCTTCGCTGACCACGAAAAGGTCGTCGACACTGTGATGGACAACAACGCCATCGAACGTGAACGCGGCATCACCATCTTGGCCAAGAACTGTGCCGTGAGCTGGGAAGGTACCCACATCAACATCGTTGACACCCCAGGCCACGCGGACTTTGGCGGTGAAGTGGAACGTGCTTTGTCGATGGTTGACGGCGTGGTGTTGCTGATCGACGCGCAAGAAGGCCCAATGCCTCAAACGCGCTTCGTGACCAAAAAGGCCTTGGCCTTGGGTCTGAAGCCAATCGTGGTGGTCAACAAGGTTGACAAACCAGGCGCCAAGCCTGACGCCGTGGTCAACGCCGCTTTCGACCTGTTCGACAAGCTGGGCGCAACCGACGAGCAGTTGGACTTCCCAGTGGTGTACGCCTCGGGTATCAACGGCTGGACCTCGCTGGAAGAGGGCGCGCCTGGTGAGAAGTGGGGCAACGACATGTCGGCCCTGTTCAACACCGTGCTCAAGCACGTGCCTGCTCAAAAGGGTGATCCTGCTGCGCCTCTGCAATTGCAGATCTCCGCGCTGGACTTCTCGACATTCGTGGGCCGTATCGGCGTGGGCCGTATCAGCCAAGGTACAGCCAAGCCTGGTCAAGACGTGGTCGTGATGGAAGGCCCTGAGGGCAAGCCAGTCAAGGGGCGCATCAACCAAGTGTTGACTTTCCAAGGTCTGGACCGCGTGCAAGTGACCGAAGCCGGTCCTGGCAACATCGTGCTGATCAACGGTATTGAAGACGTCAACATCGGCGTGACCGTGACCGACCCGATCAATCCAGCTCCGCTGCCCATGCTGAAGGTGGACGAGCCGACCCTGACCATGAACTTCTGCGTGAACAACTCGCCTCTGGCCGGTCGTGAAGGCAAGTTCGTGACCAGCCGTCAGATCTGGGACCGCCTGCAAAAGGAACTGCAACACAACGTGGCGCTGCGCGTGAAGGAAACCGACGAAGACGGTATCTTTGAAGTGTGCGGCCGCGGTGAATTGCACCTGACCATCTTGCTGGAAAACATGCGCCGTGAAGGTTACGAGCTGGCTGTTTCCAAGCCGCGCGTGATGTTCAAGGACATCGACGGCGTCAAGTCCGAGCCAATGGAATTGGTCACCGCCGACGTGGAAGAAATCCACCAAGGTGGCGTGATGCAGGCCCTGGGTCTGCGCAAGGGCGACCTGGTCAACATGGAACCGGACGGTCATGGCCGTGTGCGTTTGGAATACCGCATCCCAGCCCGTGGTTTGATCGGCTTCAGCAACGAGTTCATGAACTTGACCCGTGGTTCTGGCCTGATCTCGTCGATCTTTGATGGCTACGAAGCGCACAAGGGCGAAATCGGCGGCCGTAAGAACGGCGTGCTGATTTCCATGGACGACGGTGAAATCTTCACCTACGCCCTGGGCAAGCTGGACGACCGCGGTCGCATGTTCGTCAAGCCGAACGACCCTGTGTACGAAGGCATGATCGTCGGTATCCACAGCCGTGACAACGATCTGGTGGTCAACGCCACTCGTACCAAGCAGCTGACCAACTTCCGCGTTTCCGGTAAGGAAGACGCCGTCAAGATCACGCCTCCAATCGATCTGACATTGGAATATGGCGTCGACTTCATTGACGACGACGAACTGGTTGAAATCACACCTAAGTCGATCCGTGTGCGTAAGCGCCACCTGAAGGAACACGATCGTAAGCGTGCTTCACGCGAATAAGACCCGATGACGGTCTGACACCAGAAGGCCGCGTGCACCACGCGGCCTTTTTTGGTTTTAACCTGTGACCTGTATGACCATTGCGACGTCGCCCTCACTGCCCATTGAATCGCTCAGCCCATGGCGCGCCTGTGT
>JBDKHX010000179.1:0-6094 GCA_039797415.1 Pseudomonadota bacterium
TGATGCAAGGCATCGTCACGCGTCACCACAGCGCCCATCAGGACATCTGCCCCACCCGATGGATATTTGGTCAAGGCATGCACCGAGATATCGACACCCTTGGGCAAGCCCTCACCGGGATCCAGATCAAACACCGACAGGGCCAAGCCTGCGCCCCAGGTGTTGTCGATGGCCACTTTGACTTGCGGATAGGTACGGACCGCTTTGAGCAAACCGATCAGATCGGGAAACTCCAAGGTCACCGACCCTGCGGCCTCCAACCAGATCAGACGCGTTTGAGGCGTGATCAACTCAGGCAACAAGTCTGCCCGCAAGGGGTCATAAAAGCGGTGGGTGATGCCCCAGGCGGCCAACTCACCAAAGGCCAGTTCTTTGTTGGGGCCGTAGGCGTTGTCCGGGATCAGCACCTCGTCGCCAGACTTGAGCAAAGCCATGTCCACCAAGGCAATGGCAGACAGGCCGCTGGGGGCCAAAACGGTTTGTTGACCGCCTTCCAGCGTAGCCAGGCGCTCTTCGAGGATGAAGGTGGTGGGCGTGCCGTGCAAACCGTAGGTGTAGCCGCTTTTGTCCTTCCATTGGGTCGAGCGCAAGGCCGCCGTGTTCTCAAAGATCACGGTGGAGGCCTTGTGCACCCCAGGCATCACAGAACGGAAGCCCGCAGGGGCCTCGTAGGGGTGATGGATCAGGTCGGTCGAGCTGGGCTTTTTATCGGTTGACACGGTCACAACGCTTGAGCGATCAGACCGGCATGCCGATCAGATCGTGTCCTTCAACAGCCACGATGCGAGCCTTGGTGAACTCGCCCACCTTCAAGGTCTTGCTGGCCTTCTCGGGCGGCAAAAGGCGTACGGTGCCGTCGATTTCAGGCGCATCAGCGTAGGTGCGCCCCACCCCGCCCTTGCGGCCCAATGCCGGAGCGCTGTCAACCAACACTTGCATGGTGGCGCCTACGCGCTTGGCCAGCTTGTTGATCGACACTTCTTCGGCCACAGCCATGAACCGTGCACGGCGCTCTTCACGCACTTCGTCTGGCAAGGCGCCTTCCAGTTCATTGGCTGGCGCACCCTCGATGGGCGAGTAAGCGAAGCAGCCTGCGCGGTCGATCTGAGCCTCACGCAAGAAGTCCAACAGGTGCTGGAACTCTTCTTCGGTCTCACCTGGGAAGCCTGCAATGAAGGTGCTGCGGATGACGATTTCTGGACAGATTTCGCGCCACTTGCGGATGCGGTCCAGGTTCTTCTCGCCATTGGCTGGGCGCTTCATGCGTTTGAGCACGTCAGGGTGCGAGTGCTGGAATGGCACGTCCAGATAAGGCAGGACCAAGCCTTGCGCCATCAATGGAATGATTTCGTCCACATGCGGGTACGGATAAACGTAGTGCAGGCGAACCCACGCACCGTGCTCTTGCGCCATCTTGCCCAACTGCTCGACCAGGTCGTACATGCGGGTCTTGACGGGCTTGCCGTCCCAAAAACCTGTGCGGTATTTGACGTCAACACCGTAAGCGCTGGTGTCTTGGCTGATGACCAACAATTCTTTAACGCCAGACTCAAACAGAGCCTTGGCTTCGGACAGCACTTCGCCAATCTGGCGCGAGACCAGGTCGCCACGCATGCTTGGGATGATGCAGAAGCTGCAGCGGTGGTTACAGCCTTCGCTGATCTTCAGGTAGGCAAAATGTTTGGGCGTCAACTTGATACCGGCTACGCCACGCGCTTCTGGCACCAGATCGATGAAGGGATCATGAGGCTTGGGCACATGAATGTGAACAGCATCCATGACCTCTTGCGTGGCGTGTGGGCCTGTCACCGCCAACACTTTGGGGTGCACACCTTTGACCAGATTGCCACCGTCCGTGCCGGCTTTGGCGCCCAGGCACCCGGTCACGATCACCTTGCCGTTTTCGGCCAAGGCTTCGGATGTTTCGTAGCCTTCGGCACGCAACTGGGTCAGGATCAGTTCCGAATCGGTCAAGGCCTTGGGGCAGCCAAGTGAGACGAAACCAATTTTGGGGGCGGGACCACTGGCCGCAGCCACAGGGGAAGTGTTCTGTTCAGAGCTCATGGGGCGACATTGTCCGGGAAATCTCGTCCGTCGTGGTCGATATCCCTTTCCGGATGGTGATAAGGTGCCCCAATGAGCACCTCAAACTACCGTTTTTGTCCTCAATGCGCAGGGCCGCTGCAAAGCCAAGACATGGGTGAAATGCCTCGAATGGCCTGTGTTGCCGAGGGCTGCGGCTTTGTGCACTGGGACAACCCAACGCCGGTGGTGGCCGCGGTGGTGGAACACGAGGGCCAAATCATCCTGGCACGCAACAAGTTGTGGCCGGTTTCGTTTTATGCCTTGATCACCGGTTTTTTAGAGCGGACGGACCCCAGTCCGCATGAGGCCGTTCAGCGCGAAGTGGCCGAGGAGCTTGGCCTGCAGCCGCAGGGTGCGCATTTCATCGGGCATTACCCATTTCAAAAGCAAAACCAGATCATTCTGGCCTATCACGTGCCAGCTACGGGTACGGTTGTGCTCAACGAAGAACTGGCTGACTACAAACGGATCAATCCTGAACGAGCCAAGTACTGGCCCGCAGCGACGGGGCTGGCCCTGCGCGATTGGCTCATACAACGCGGCTACCAACCTGGAGTCATGGAATTGCCGAAACTCTGAAGTCTGAACGGACGGTTAGTTGGTTGCTAGCCAACCAGCCAGTTCTGCGGCAGAGCGCACACCCAGTTTCGAAAACACACGCGCACGGTGCACCTCCACAGTGCGCACAGCAATGTGAAGTTCGTCGGCAATCACTTTATTGAGTTTGCCGGCCGCAACACGTGTCATCACTTCACGTTCTCGGTCGCTGAGGCTTGCTAATCGAGCCTTGCGCTCCGATTCCCGTGCATCGTTCACATATGTTGCCGCTTCGACGGCCAAAGCCTGCTCGATTCGATCAACCAATGCGTTGTCACTGTAAGGTTTTTCGAGAAAGTCGAAGGCCCCTTTTTTCAAGGCTTCGACCACCATCGGGATATCGCCGTGTCCGCTCAAGAACATCACGGGATTGCGGACACCCAGGGCATTGAGTTCGTCGTGTAAACGCAACCCGGACATGGGGTCCATGCGCACGTCCAGCACAAACACCCCCCTCACAGGCAAATGGCTCCCCGCCAGGTAAGTCAGCAAATCAGGGCCACTGCCAAAAGTGTGGACCAGCAGCCCTCTGGAGCCCAACAAAAAGGCCAAGGCATCGCGAACAACGGCCTCGTCATCGACCAGGTAAACCTCTCCGATTTCCCGAACATTCATGCCATGTCCTCCGCAACGGGCAAGGTTAAAACGAATGCGGCGCCACCCAAGGCGCTGTCCTCTACATCCAGCACGCCGTAATGCAGTTCAAGGATCGAGCGGCAAATGGCCAAGCCCATGCCCATGCCTTCCGATTTGGTCGAATAAAAAGGGGTGCACAGTTGGTCAATGGTCCGTCCAGCCACACCCGGCCCCGAGTCGGACACCGTCACTTTGACAAAACCGGTCTGGGGGCTGACTCCAGCATGGATGTGAATGCGTTTGGGCCCTTGATGGTGGGCCATCGCGTCGCAGGCATTGCGAATGAGGTTGATGACCACCTGCTCAAGCAATACCGAATCAGCCTGTACCTTCGGTAGCCCTGGATCAAACTGCGCCCCCCACTCGACTCCGTTTTTTACCAACTCCCGCTGTAGCAGGGGCATGGCTTCTTCTATCACTTGGGGCAAATTGCAGGCTTCCAGCTCCGGTTCGTGGCGTGTCAGGAATTCGCGAATGCGCTTGACGATTCTCCCGGCGTGGGCCGCTTGTTCACCCATGGTTTGAAGCGGCTTGATCAATGACTCGTTGGGCGCGGGATCACGGCGCAGGGCATTCAATAAGCCTGTGTTGTAGCTGATGATGACCGACAAGGGCTGGTTCAGCTCATGCGCCAAGGTGGAGGCCACCTCTCCCAGCATGGTCAAGCGGGCATGGTGCGCCATGGTTTCGAGCTGCTTGCGCTCGCGCTCCTCCAGTTGTTTACGCTCGGTGATGTTGACCACCGATGCCATCCAGCCAATGTGATCCCCGGAGGCATCGACCAAAGGGGCCTCGTAGACCATGACGTCCACCGTCTGCCCATTTCGATGGCGCCATCGAGATTCGTACCCCTCCCTGGGCGCCTGTCCCGCCATGTTGCGCATGTGCCTGGACATGGTTTGCTCCAGCTCATCAGGCAACCAATAGGGCATAGGGGGCAGCACGCCCAACAATTCGTCGGGCGCATAGCCCACCATGTCGGCCATGGCTTTGTTGACGTAGACAAGTCGCCCCTTCAGATCTCGGGCGCGGATACCGATGGCCAGTGAATCCTCCATCGCCTGCCGCCATGCCGCCTCTGTTCGCCAAGCCTCCTCTGCGCGAGAGACGCTTTGCATCTGGCGGCGCAGCATCACGCAGGTGACGGCCACCAGCAAC
This sequence comes from Pseudomonadota bacterium, assembly GCA_039797415.1. GTDB lineage: Bacteria > Pseudomonadota > Gammaproteobacteria > Burkholderiales > Burkholderiaceae_C > Aquabacterium. The sequence continues at coordinate 4,477 of JBDKHX010000179.1, forward strand.
ACAAAACCGCCCATCAAGGCAACGGGCAAGGTTCGCCACCAAGGTCCGACCACCGTTCGAGCCGTCAATTCAAGCCAGGCATTGGGCATGGTGGCACCAAGCGAAACCCGATACCAGGCTTGTTGAGGCAAACGTTCGGCCTCAACCGTTGAGGCGATCACGTCCCCGGAGACATCGACCAAACGGATGTCGTATTTGCTGGCCAGCCACCAAGGCACTTTTTGCCGCAACATCGATGCGGCTGAGTACCGAGCAATCAATGCGCCTTTGACCTGCCCGTTGCGATCCAGCACAGGCACCATCAAATGGCCAGACAAACCACCGTCATCGCCCGAGCTTTTGACGGCATCCCGCCGAGACGCATCTTCGAGCGGCGCCACCGCCACGATTCGCCCTGCGTTGTCCAGCCAGGTGGCGTTGACCCAAAAGCGCCGTAAGCCATCAAGCACCATGGCCTCGCTGGGAAAGGAGGCCGCAGAGATGGTTTGCTGCCCCAACCCGTCGGCCAAGATTTTCAGCCGTGAGGACTCGGCATCCAGACGACCGCTGATTTGCGCTTCCAGCGACAAGGCGTCGGTGATCATTTCGGCGCGTTGGGCATCCAGATCCGCACTCTCCATCCCCTTGAGCCACACCATCACGGCCACAACAAACACCATGGACAAGGCCAAAGGCCAGGCCCACAAACCGGGCAAGACGGATATACCGCGCCCAAACAAGGACAAGCGTGGTTGAGGTGGCACAGCCACGCTGGGGCGCGAGGGGGGGCTGACAGGCGAGATCATTGACCACAGTCTAGTGTTCACGGCACCTGACGCCACGTGGGAAAAATGCGAAATGTGGAACTCCACAATTTCAGCCACAGGCTCTGTTGCCAACAATCCAACCATTCCCATTCCACGTTGGAGCGCCTCATGACCACACGCCTGAACACCTCTCTGTTGCGACGCAGCCTGTTGGCCTTGGCGGCCACGCTGTGTGTCGGCCACTCGGCCTTCGCCCAGTCGTCACCCATCGTCATCAAATTCAGCCATGTGGTCGCCATTGACACCCCCAAAGGCAAAGCCGCTGAGTTTTTTGCCAAACGAGCCAGTGAGCTGACCAAGGGCCGCGTCAAGGTTGAGGTCTACCCAAACAGCCAGTTGTACAAGGACAAGGAAGAAATGGAAGCCCTGCAGTTGGGCTCCGTGCAGATGCTGGCCCCGTCTCTGTCGAAGTTCGCGCCTTTGGGCGTGAAAGAGTTTGAGGTGTTCGACCTGCCCTTCATCTTTGATGACTACAACGATCTGCACAAAGTCACGGCGGGCCCGGTCGGTCAAGGATTGCTGAAAAAGCTGGAAAGCCGAGGCATCACCGGTTTGGCTTATTGGGACAACGGCTTCAAGGTCATGTCAGCCAACAAGCCATTAAAAGCGGTTGAAGACTACAAGGGGGTCAAGATGCGCATCCAGTCGTCCAAAGTATTGGATGCTGAGATGCGTGCCTTGGGCGCTTTGCCACAAGTGCTGGCTTTCTCTGAAACTTATCAGGCGCTTCAAACCGGCGTGGTAGACGGCACAGAAAACCCACCATCCAACCTGTACACCCAGAAGATGCATGAAGTGCAAAAGCACGTCAG
>JBDKHX010000180.1:0-4361 GCA_039797415.1 Pseudomonadota bacterium
TCGGGCCGGGTCGATGCAGCCGTTCAAAAGCTGAATGACGCTGGCAAGACGTTTGAAGAAGGCGGCGCCCTGTGGCTGCGCTCCACCGACTACGGTGACGACAAAGACCGCGTGATGCGCAAGTCCGACGGCGGCTACACCTACTTCGTGCCGGATGTGGCCTATCACATCGCCAAGTGGGAGCGTGGCTTCGAGCAGTGCGTCAACATCCAGGGCTCTGATCACCACGGCACCATCGCCCGCGTGCGCGCAGGCCTGCAAGCTGCTGGCGTCGGCATCCCTCAGGGCTGGCCTGACTACGTCCTGCACAAAATGGTCACCGTGATGAAAAACGGTGAAGAGGTCAAGATCTCCAAGCGCGCTGGCAGCTACGTCACCCTGCGTGACCTGATCGAATGGACCAGCAAGGATGCCGTCCGCTTCTTCCTGATCAGCCGCAAGGCCGACACCGAATTCACCTTCGACGTGGATCTGGCCCTCAAGCAAAACGACGAGAACCCCGTGTTCTACGTTCAGTACGCCCACGCCCGTATTTACTCGGTGCGCGCCCAGTATGCAGACAAGGGTGGCGACCTGAGCAAGGTCACCGCCGCCAACCTGGGCTTGCTGACGGCTGACACCGAACTGGCGTTGATGACCAAGCTGGCCGAGTTCCCTGACATGTTGACCTTGGCCGCGCAAGGCTTGGCGCCTCACGATGTGGCGTTTTATCTGCGCGACCTGGCCAGCGCGTTCCACAGTTACTACGCAGCGGAACGTTTTCTCGTGGATGATGTCGAACTCAGCCGGGCCCGCGTTGCCCTGCTGTCGGCCACCGCGCAGGTGCTTCGCAACGGCCTGTCCTTGTTGGGTGTCAGCGCACCCGAGAAGATGTAATCAAAAGGGTATCGAGCATGAATTCCCAACGTGGCGGCTTTTTCCTCGGCATGATCGTCGGCCTGTTGATCGGGCTGGCTTTGGCTTTGGGCGTCGCGCTGTACATCACCAAAGTGCCCTTGCCCTTCATTGACAAGGTGCCCCAGCGCACAGCCGAACAAGACGCCGCGGAGGCCGAAAAGAACAAGAACTGGGACCCCAACAGCCCGCTGTATGGCAAAAATCCAGCCAAGCCCAAGGCCATCGTTCAGCCAGTTCAGACTGAAGGCGCCGCTTCTGGTGCGGAGTCTCCGGTTGCGCCTGTTGCCCCCTCGGCTCCGGCGAGTGCGGCCAGTGCGCCTGCCAAAGCCGCTTCCAGTGCGCGTAACCCAGCAGCCATCCTGGCTGGCGAGCCCGTGTCCACCGCCAGTGCGGCTGATGCGTTCAGTTACTTGGTGCAGGCCGGTGCTTATGGCAGCCAGTCTGAAGCCGAGCAGCAACGCGCCAAGTTGGCCATGATGGGCCTGGAGCCCAAAGTCATCGAGCGCGAAGTCAACGGCCGCACCATGTACCGAGTCCGGTTGGGTCCTTTCCCTCAGCGTGATCAGGCTGACGAGGTCCGAACCAAACTCAGCGCTGCTGGGGTCGAATCCGCCCTGGTGCGTGTTGGCAAGTAATCCGTCAGAAAAGGAATGTTCATGAACCGCCGCGAATTTTCGATCCACACCCTCAGCGGTTTGGGTTTGGCCATGGCCGCCCCTGGCTTGGCTTTGGCTCAGGGTGCGCCAATCGAAGGGACCAACTACGTCAAGTTGTCTCAGCGCGCGCCGACGTCTGCTCCGGCAGGCAAGATCGAGGTGGTCGAGTTCTTCTGGTACGGCTGCCCACATTGCCACCACTTCGAGCCCTATTTGGCCGCTTGGTTGGCCAAATTGCCGGCGGATGTCTCGTTCCGCCGTGCGCCCGTTGCTTTCCGTGAAAACCCCTTCGGCATTCACCAGCGCATGTACTTCGCTGTCGAAACGCTTGGCTTGACGGCTGCGCTGCATCCCAAAATTTTCCGTGCCATGCACGAGAACCAACTCAAGCTGGACAAGCCTGAGTTGATTCAGGACTTCGTGGCCAAACAAGGCGTTGATGCGGCCAAATTCATGGCCACGATGGAGTCCTTTGGCGTCAAAACCAAGAGCAATCAGGCTCGTGGCTTGGCTGACGCCTACAAGATTGACGGTGTGCCCGCATTGGGCATCGCCGGTCAGTACTTCACCAATGTCGGCCTCAACGGTTCCGAAAAGAACGCGCTGGCCACGGTCGACTTCCTGGTCAATAAGGTCCGTTCGGGCAAGTGATCGGGCACTGACACCTGTCAGATCCAGACAACGGGGCGGGATGCCCCGTTTTTTTAATCCGGTATGCGGTGCGGAAATCACGCAGCGCCTGTACCGGTGTATGCTCGTTCATCGCTAGAATGAATGCAACTTTCATGCCTTTGACGATGCTCGTTTTCCCTCAAGCTATTCGACACCTGACCCACAAGACTGCCGTGCGCGCCTGTGTGCTCAGTGCTGCCTGCCTGGCTTTTTCTGCCGGTGTCGGGGCGGTCAAAGCCGACCGGGATGAGCCTTTGTCCTTCGCGGCCGATTCTGCGCGTGTGGATGAGGCCCAAAAGCTCAACATCCTCAGTGGCAACGTTGAAATCACCAAAGGCACCATGGTGGTCCGGGCTGATCGCGTCGAGGTTCGTCAAAACAACGATGGCACCCAATCTGCCGCAGCCTTTGGTGGCACCAGTGGCAAAGCCTATTTCAGCCAAAAACGCGATGGTGTTGACGAGTCGATCGAAGGCGAAGCCGATCGGGTTGACTACGACGGCAAAACCGACACGGTTCGTTTCACAGGCAAGTCTGAGATGCGCCGCCTGCGTGGTGACCGTGTCACAGACCGGGTGGGCGGGCAAGTCATCGTCTACGACAACAAAACATCCGTCTTTCAGGTGCTCGGTAGCGCATCGGGCACCGGCTCCACATCGGGCCGTGTCCGTGGCGTGATCACACCTCGCTCTGCTGATCCGGTTGCGCCAGCCCCCGCCGCCTCCAGCGCAGCTCCGTCCGCGAAAGGATCGCGTTGATGAGTGATGTGACTCCCTCGTCCGAGGCGACCGATAGCCCAGCCTCCGCCGGGCCTGTCAGCATGCTGCGCGCCGAAGGCCTGAAAAAGCGTTACGGCGCCCGCACGGTGGTGCATGACGTGCACGTGGCGGTCGGTGCCGGTGAAGTGGTCGGTCTTCTGGGCCCCAACGGCGCAGGCAAAACCACCAGTTTCTACATGATCGTCGGTCTGGTGCCTGCGGACGCAGGCCGCATCGACATCGATGGTGAGCGCGTTGAGCGTCTGCCCATCCACGAACGCTCGCGCCGTGGTTTGAGCTACCTCCCGCAAGAGGCCTCGATCTTTCGGCAACTCAATGTCGAGGACAACATCCGTGCGGTTCTCGAACTGCAATACGACGACCAAGGCAAACGCCTGAGCGAAGCCGTCATCGATGAGCGCCTGGACGCGCTCTTGACTGACTTGAGCATCGACAAGCTCCGCACCAGCCCGTCCTTGGCTCTGTCTGGGGGCGAGCGACGCCGGGTTGAAATCGCCCGCGCTTTGGCCACCCAACCGCGTTTCATCTTGCTCGATGAACCCTTCGCGGGGGTGGACCCGATCGCCGTCATCGAAATTCAACGCATCATCAGTTTCCTCAAGTCGCGTGGCATCGGGGTCCTCATCACCGACCACAACGTCCGCGAGACATTGGGCATCTGTGACCGCGCCTACATCATCAGCGAAGGGCGCGTCCTGGCCGAAGGCCGTCCTGCCGACATCATCAACAACGCCGAAGTCCGCAAGGTCTACTTGGGCGAACACTTCCGCATGTAAGCGCAGTCACCAGGTCTAAAGCAGCCATGAAGCCCTCCTTGCAGTTCCGGCTGTCCCAGCATCTGGCGCTCACGCCACAACTGCAGCAGTCCATTCGTCTGCTTCAGCTGTCGACACTCGAGTTGCACCAGGAAATCGAGCAAATGCTCGAGCAAAACCCCTTCCTGGAGCCCGATGACGAATTCGCGTCGCTCGAAACGGCGGCCGGACAAGAGTTCGAGCGCCAGCGCAACGAGAGCAATACCAGCGAAACCGAGCGTGCTGAATCTTCTTCGTCCGATGGCGACACCACCAGCGCCCTCGATGGCGTCGAAATGGGCACCACCGAGCGTGACGACTGGGAAAACGGCACTGAGCGTGACGACTTTGACGGCATCCGCGAAACGCCCTCCCATCAACAAGCCGACGACGACTTCGATCCGATGGAGCGCAACAGCGTCGCCATCAGTTTGCAAGATCATCTCAAGCAGCAGCTCCTGGGTATGCGCCTCAGCGCCGAGGACATGTTTGCGGTCGAGATCCTGATTGAATCCCTGAACGAGGACGGCTACCTGGCTGACTCGCTCGAAGACATTGCCGCC
>JBDKHX010000181.1:0-4327 GCA_039797415.1 Pseudomonadota bacterium
ACACGGCTACCCGAGACGCGGTATTCAAAACCATACAGCTCGCGCAACACTTCCAGCGCCTCAATGGCCGACACATCACGCAAGTTCACGGCCACCGTGTTGCTGAACCCCGGCTGCACCACAAAGCTATACCGAGACCCAGCCGCAATCGCTTCAAAGACCTGATTGATCGACGCGTTGTTGAAGACCAGATCAAACCGCGCATCACGCTTGCCGACTTTGGGTCGATCCGACGTCGAAGGCACCAAGGCAGACATGACGTTGTCGGGTGTTTTGGCCGCAGGTCGTTGCTCAGCGGCTGCTTTCAAAGCATCCGTGATGAGGTTTTGCGTGGCCGTCGCTTCGGGCGGCTTGCTGGCACACGCCGACAACAACAAGGCCGCACCGGCGACAACACTGAGCCCCCATGGCATGCGACGGGGATCAATCTGTTTGTATTGCATGGGCTTCATGGTTTGAGCGCCTCAGTTGATGCGGGCGCCGCAGCGACCGCTTGTCCACCCACCGGTGGATACATCTCAATGACTTCTTTGTGACCATCTGGATGCTTGAGCACCACACGGGTCCGCTGAACTTGCACCAGGCGGGCACCACGCGCAGTGCGCCCTTTGCGCACCCACTGGCCATCGATCACCGCTCCGGCATGGCGCCCCAGGCGCACACCCGTCAGTCCTTGTCCGGCAGGTGCGGCGCCGCCTTGCCCTGAGGCCTCACCTTGCCCCAACTGGGCAGCCGCCTGAGCAGCATCGGGGGCCACAAATGGCGCTGTGGGGCCCAAGGCCCACACTGGCAAGGCCGAGCCAAGCGCACAAGCACCCAGCACGCCCACAATGAATCGCATCACATGGCCAACCATGTTTGCTCCTGACTGATCAACACCAAGGACAAGGTCGCTTCGATCTGCTGTGTGTTCTGTGCTGGCGTCAACCTGACACGCTCCAGGCGCAGCAACTGCTTGCCTTGTTCAAACTGTTTCAACACCTGGTTCACATGAGCAACCGTGCCCACCACTTTCAACTCTGCGCGGTGACGGTACACAGAGGGCTCAGAAGCAGCAGGGGCCTCTGGTGCCGCAGCGGCAGCCACATCAGCCACGACCGCGCTGGCGGCTTCGGCCACCGCAGTGGCGTCTGGCTCAGCTGGGGCGGCTTGCACGGTCTCTGGCGCCTTGATCGGCTCTGAATCAGGCAAGGCCTTCAGAGACACCACCTCAACCTCTTGCAAGGCCATGGCTTGACGAAGCGCGGCAAACACCTCACGGGGCGACCCAGCCTCGGTCGAGTTGGACTCAAGGGGTGAGCGCCCAGCCAAAACCTGCTGAAGCTTTTGCAATTCAGCTTGTTTCTTTTCAAGCGCAAGACGGTCGTTTTGCTCTTGCAGTGGGTCTTGCCCAGGTTGGCTGGCCAACAACGCAACACGTCGATCGTGAATGGGCAAAACAGCCTGGAATTCGAACCCCACAATCAGAGCCAAACCGCCCCCCAGCAAGGCAATCCGATCCCGCTGAGGCAGTGCATTGACTTTGCCTACCCAACGTTTGATGGGCAGCTTGATCGGCAATTTGGCCAGAGGGCTGGTCTTGAACCAAGCGGACAAGTCAGTCATAGCGCCCCCTCGTGCCCGGTTTTGCTGTCCGTTCCAGACAATTCGAAGTTGTAATAAGGCACAGCCTTCTTGGCGGCCCCACCACCCTCGCCCGAATCGGCCTCGAGCAACTCTTTGCGCTCGATACTCAAGATCTCGATGGGCAAGCCTGAGAAGGCCTGCGCGCTGCTCAAACCATCGGCATAGCGCGCCAGGTCACTTTGCTTGAGGCCGCTGACCAGAAGGTGCACGCCACGCGCACCTGAAAATTCGACACTCTGCATCCACATGGTGGGTGACAAAGCCCCGATCAACTGTTCAAACCGTTGCACGCTGTTTTGAGGGGGATCGACCATGGCAGCCGCAGCCCGGCGCATCTGCGCATCCGCGTCCAGTTGAGCCTGCAGCTGCGCCACCTGACTCAAGGTTTGCTGCATGACCGCACCACTGGCCTCTCGCGCCACATCAGCAGCCGCCACTTGCTCGGTCGCTTGCTGCCACAGCCAGCGCTCATACCCCCAGTGCCCCGCTACCATCGCGATGCCAATAGCCAGCACAGACATCACCGCTGCGCCATTGGCCCAATCACGGCCTTGGCGCAGGGTTTCGTCAATCAGGTTGATTTGCTGGGTCATGCAGCGCTCCTGTCGCGCGCCACGATCACTTGGCGCAACGCAGCGCCCACCGCTATCAAGCTCGCCTTGGGCGCCTTGTGCCGATTCATCGTGACGGTTGCCCGATGTCCCAACTCAAGCGTGTCAGCCAAGTCATAGGGTTGCAAACGGATGCTCACGTGCGGTGCCAGTTGCTGGACCAGATCGATGTCTGGCACAGACTGCTCCACCCACACCCGTTCAATCGACGTGCCATAGAACTGGCGCTCGAACGCGTCTGCCGTACGTTGCAACTCAAGCGCCAAACGCTCCAACAGCGCTTGCCGCCCCATCAAGTCGACGGAGGAAAAATGCGCGACGTTCAAATCATTGAACCGACGGAAGGAGCACAACTCGCCGCGCCAGGCCACGATCAGTGCACCACCGGTTGAGCTCAAACGCAGCAGCGCAGTGGCTTGTGGTTGAGGCTCCAGGACCAACAAATTGCGCAGCGCCAATTCTGGGATGTCAATCGATGACAGATCCAACTTGGCCTTGCGAACGCGCGACATCCAGTCGCCCATCCGTTCACGGTGCGACACCACGGCCCAGGCATGCTGCCCCTCACCTTCACCGTCCGGCGACGGCAGGACCAGGCAATCGACACAGGCTTCGTCCACCGGGAACTCGATCATGTCCTTGACACGCCAGCGCATGGCATCAGCCCGCTCAGCGGCCGGCACCGATGGGGTCTCCATCGACAGCATGTGATAGTCGTCGCTGGGCAACGACAAATTGACCGATTCAATGCTCAGGCCTTCTTGCTTGAGCCATTTTCCGACTTGGGACAGATCCGGGTCGTCCACAAACGATTCATAGGCGACCAAAACGGGCTTGCCCTGATCGCCTTCTCGTACAACAGCCACCGCCAAGCGCCCAGGGCTGATCACCAACCCCAGATGATTGGGCTCGCGCTTGTGCTTTCTAGCTGCGGGCCATTGCGGTAAGGCAAAGCGAAGCGGCATGGACGTATCTCCAGACAGTAAATCCCAGTCTAGGAGGCAACGCCCTTGGACAATTGCGTGAAGTGAAACGTGTCAGACCGTTATTTCTTCACGCTGCAACATCCCGTTGCACAAAGAGAGGCACAAAGAAAAAGGGCCCCGAAGGGCCCTCACGACGACGTGACAAGTCAAAAAACGGTGTCAAACCCGCTCGGTCACCCAGGCTTGGACGCTGGCCAATGCCGCAGGCACGGCTGCCGCATCGGTACCACCGGCCATGGCCATGTCTGGCTTGCCGCCGCCCTTGCCGCCCACTTGTTGGGCCACAAAGTTGACCAACTCGCCCGCCTTGACCTTGCCGATGCTGTCGGCGGTCACGCCAGCGGCGATCTGAACCTTGCCGCCTTCGATGGCTGCCAACACGATGGCCGCTGTCTTGAGCTTGTCCTTGAGCTTGTCCATGGTCTCGCGCAGGGTCTTGGCATCGGCGCCTTCCAGCACCGCAGCCAGTACCTTGATGCCCTTGACGTCGACTGCCTTGGCCATCAGCTCATCACCCTGGCTAGATGCCAACTTGCCCTTGAGCGCGGCGATTTCCTTTTCCAAGGCACGGATCTGGTCCATGGCGCCGGCCACACGGGCTGGCACTTCGTGCGGGGTGGCCTTCAGCAAGGCGGCCACGCCGTTGAGCATGTTTTCCAGGTTCTGGGTGTAGGCCAAGGCGCTGGCGCCTGTGATGGCTTCCACGCGACGCACACCGGCAGCCACACCGCCTTCGGCCACGATCTTGAACAGACCGATGTCACCTGTGCGCTTGACGTGGGTGCCACCGCACAGTTCTTTGGACGAGCCAATGGTCTGCACGCGCACGGTTTCGCCGTACTTCTCGCCAAACAGCATCATGGCGCCGGACTTCTGGGCGTCATCGAGGGCCATGACCTGTGCGATGGCGTCCGCGTTGGCCAGGATCTCGGCGTTGACCAACTCTTCCACTTCACGGATTTCTTCGTCCGTCAGGGGGGCGTTGTGCGCAAAGTCGAAGCGGGTGCGGTCAGCCGTCACTTGCGAGCCCTTTTGCTGCACGTGATCGCCCAACACTTCGCGCAAGGCCTTGTGCATCAAGTGGGTGGCGCTGTGGTTGCGCAC
>JBDKHX010000182.1:0-7115 GCA_039797415.1 Pseudomonadota bacterium
ACGCACCAAGTGATCGCTACCTGCTTTGCTGGCTGAGTAAGGGCTGTTGGGTGCGTAGGCTGTGGTTTCCGAGAACGCCGGGTCGGTATCCGACAAAGACCCGTAAACCTCGTCTGTGGATACGTGCAAGAAGCGGAACGCTGCGCGGTCGGCCTCCGACATGGCCATCCAATAGGCGCGCGTTTCTTCCAGCAAGCTGAAGGTGCCCACCATATTGGTGTGGATGAACTCACCAGGGCCATGGATGGAACGGTCGACATGGCTTTCAGCCGCAAAGTGCAGCACAGCTCGGGGCTTGTATTGCTGCAAGGCAGCTCGCACGGCATCACGGTCAGCGATATCAGCATGAACCAAGGTAGCCGCACCTGATTTCAGGTGTTCGGCAATGGTGGCCGGGTTGCCGGCATAGGTCAGCTTGTCAAACACAATGACGGGCTCAGCAGCCAGCCCAAGTCGAGCGCAACGCTCAAACCAATGGTGTACAAAGTTGCCACCAATGAAGCCTGCGGCACCGGTGATCAGAATCATAGAAAGCCCCGAACGAAATATTCAGCAAAACAGCCAAGGCTAACAGAAGATTGCACGCCCATTACATGGCACTTTGGGTGGACACTTGACGCCACAGGTGCCCCACCATTTAAGTGGAAACACCTAGATGGGTGACCCAAAATGCCTCGGCTTATTGCATGATGCTTTCACAACTCGATTTGTTTTCCACAATACAAAATGGCAAAAGCAATGATTCTGGCTGCGGGACAAGGTACCCGCGTGCGTCCTTTGACCAAGCAGACGCCCAAGCCCATGGTGCCGATCCTGGGCAAGCCGGTGATGGAATACATCATTGAGCATCTGGCTCGTTACGGCGTGACCGACATCATGGTCAACGTGGCCTTCAATCATTGGAAGATCGAGAACTACTTTGGGGACGGCCACCGCTGGGGCGTCAACATTGGTTACGCCTACGAAGGTGTGCGTGAACACGGCGAGATCGTGCCCAAGCCCATGGGCTCGGCCGGCGGCATGCGCCGCATTCAAGATTTCAGCGGCTTTTTTGATGACACCACCATCGTGTTGTGCGGCGACGCCATCATCGATCTGGACATCAAGGCAGCACTGTTTGAGCACAAGACCAAAGGTGCCACCGCCAGCGTGGTGACCTTGCCCGTGCCGCAAGACCAGGTCAAGAATTACGGCATCGTGGTGGGCGACAAGTCCGGCAAGATCTCGTCATTCCAAGAAAAGCCAAGCCCAGAAGAAGCCAAGTCAAACCTGGCAAGTACCGGCATTTACATTTTTGAGCCGCAAATTCTGGATCTGGTGCCGCCGAATCAGGAGTTTGACATCGGCAGCCAGTTGTTCCCCATGCTGGTTGAAAAGAACCTGCCGTTTTACGCGCAAAGCCGCCACTTCAACTGGATCGACATTGGCCGCGTCAGCGACTACTGGGCGGTTTGCCAGCGCGTTTTGCGTGGCGAAATCGCTCAGATGGACATGCCCGGCCGCGAGGTTCGCCCTGGCGTCTGGGTTGGCCTGAACACCCGCGTGGACTGGGACACGGTCAAAATCACCGGCCCGGTCTACATTGGATCGAGCAGCTGCATTGAACCAGGCGTGACCATCGAAGGGCCTGCCTGGATTGGCCATGGCAGCCGCCTGCGCAGCGGGTGCACCGTCAAACGAAGCGTGTTATTTGAATACACTCGCATCAGCGAGAACGCCATTTTTGAAGACGTGGTCGCCTCTCCCATTTACTGCGTTGACCGTAGCGGCAAAACCACCTATCAAGGTGACGAAAGCACGACCTTGCGTTGGGGGGACGCGCGAGCTTGAATGAATACGTTCAGGCCGCTGCCCTTCTGTCAAAATCTCACCTAAGTTTCTAAATTTTCTGGGGCTTCAATGAAAGTATCAGTCGTAGGTACAGGCTATGTTGGCTTGGTAACCGGGGCCTGTTTGGCCGAGATGGGCAACGATGTGTTGTGCCTGGACGTAGACCCCAACAAGATCCGCATCCTGGAAGAAGGCGGCATTCCGATCCACGAACCTGGCCTGGATCAGGTTGTAGCCCGCAACGTCAAGGCTGGCCGCCTGTCGTTCACGACTGACATTGCCAAGGCTGTGGCACACGGCACGATCCAGTTCATCGCCGTGGGCACGCCCCCAGACGAAGATGGCTCGGCTGACTTGCAATACGTGCTGGCTGCTGCCCGCAACATTGGCCGCTTGATGACCGACTACAAGGTCGTGGTCGACAAGAGCACCGTGCCTGTTGGCACCGCCGACAAAGTGCGCGCTGCTGTGGCTGACGAATTGGCCAAGCGTGGCAGCGATGCCAAGTTTGCCGTGGTGTCCAACCCCGAGTTCCTGAAAGAAGGCGCGGCGGTGGACGACTTCATGCGACCAGACCGCATCGTGGTGGGCGCAGATGATGAGCAAGCCATTTTGCTGATGCGCGCTCTGTACGCACCCTTCCAGCGCAACCACGAACGCGTGGTGGTGATGGACGTGCGCAGCGCCGAGCTGACCAAGTACGCTGCCAACGCCATGCTGGCCACCCGCATCAGCTTCATGAACGAGCTGGCTTTGTTGGCTGAAAAAATGGGCGCTGACATTGAGCAAGTGCGCATTGGCATTGGCTCTGACCCACGCATTGGCACCCACTTCTTGTACGCCGGTTGCGGCTACGGTGGCAGCTGCTTCCCCAAGGACGTCAAGGCCCTGATCAAGACCGCCAGCGGCGAAGATCAGGATCTGCTGGTGCTCAAGGCTGTTGAAGAAGCCAACGATCGTCAGAAGATGGTGTTGGTCAACAAGATCACCAAGCGCTTTGGCAATGACCTGACAGGCAAGCACTTTGCCCTGTGGGGCTTGGCCTTCAAGCCCAATACCGATGACATGCGTGAAGCCACTGCCCGCGTGGTGCTGGCTGAGCTGTTCGAGCGCGGCGCGACCGTGACGGCCTATGACCCTGTGGCCATGGCTGAATGGAAGGAATTCCGCAGCCCTGACTTTGAACGCATCAAGTCCACCCTGAAGACGCCGGTGATCTTTGATGGCCGTAACCTGTACGACCCACGCCTGGTCAAGGCCGCTGGCTTGGACTACGACGCGATTGGCCGCGGCACGCACACGGCCTGATGGTCATCAAGCGTTGATCAGCGCGGCAAGCTGATCGTGAAGCGCCCTCCACCACTGGGGGGCGCGTCGCACACCACATCGCCGCCGTGACGGCGCGCGATTTGCCTGACCAAACTCAAGCCCAGACCCACGCCGCCTGCATGCTCTGCATGCCCCGGCATGCGGTAAAACGGCTCGAAGATCCGCTCGCGCTGCTCATGAGGCACACCGGGGCCGGCATCACTGATGCTGATCGACACGCCTTGTGGCCCATCGGCCAGGCTCAGCACAATGCAGGGGTCTTGCCCACCGTAGCGTTTGGCGTTTTCCAGCAAATTGCGAACGGCACGACGCAACAAGCGTTCGTCCCCCAGATAGGGTTGCAACGATCGCCCGACATCAGGCGAAATGTCCACCTCAGCGCCCACGCGTGAGGCCTCTTCGGTGACCATGCCCAGCAGGTCAACCGGTTGGCGGGACATCTCGGTGGTGGCATCCAGGCGGCTCGCCAACAACACCTCTTCAACCAAGGCATCCAACTCGGCGATGTCCTGGTGGATTTCCTCTTTGAGTTGCGCGGCGCGCTCGGGCGGCATGTCAGCCATGATGGACACGGCCATCTTCAAACGCGCCAATGGCGAACGCAATTCATGACTGGCATTGGCCAGCAAGCTGCGGTTAGATGTGACCAGGTCTTCAATGCGCTGGGCCGCGTCGTTGAAGCTATTGGCCAAGGCGGCAACCTCATCACGCCCTTCCACGGCCACCCGGTGCTGCAATTGGCCCGCACCAAAAACTTCCACCCCTTTGCGCAAAGCTTGCAAACGACGCGTCAGGCTTTTGGCGACTGGCCAAGCGCCCGCGGCTACCGCGACGAACAACACCAGCAACGACACCAGCAGAGCGGGCGCCCCTTTGGCCAGCCAAGGCGGGATGAAGCTGTTGGGTGCACCGCCCCCGATCCAGACATGGGGAGGGGGTGGCGGAGGGCCACCACCAAAATCAGGGCCGCCACCATGACCAGGGGGGGGCATGCTGCCTTGTCGCGCTTTTTGCCGCCCAAACCCTGGCCGCATGACCCACAAAACGCGTCCATCGGACAGTTGGGTCTGCTGCAGCCAATCCCTAGCCTCTGGAAAGCGTTCAAGCCGATCCGCCAACTCAGGCGACGTTGCCAAACGTTTGCCTGCGGCATTGTCCAGTGCCATGGGCATCCGCAATCGATCTGCCCACTCCAGAAACACACGGGCCTGATCTTCTTCCGGCTGACTCACATCCGGCAAACTGTTTTCAAGCAACTCGCCCCATGCCGCAGCACGCTCGGTCCATACAGCCTGCGACTGAACCTGCGTGCGCTCTCGATCCATGTGACGCTGCGCCAACCACCCGCTGACCAATGCAAACACCAGCAGAACGGTCACCACCGTCAAATAAATGCGCAGGGCCAGGGTCTTCATGCGGCAGAAGTTTCAGCGTCCTGTTTTTTAGCAAAGACGTAACCCACACCACGCACCGTCAGGATGCGACGGGGCTCTTTCGGGTCTTGTTCGATGGCGGCACGGATACGCGAGATGTGCACATCAATCGAACGATCAAACGCCTCCAGGGGGTGACCTTTGAGCAAGTCCATGATCTGATCACGGCTCAAGACGCGGCCGGGGTGCTGCGCCAAGACACACAAGAGATCGAATTGGTAAGACGTCAGGTCACACGGCTGACCATCCAGCCGCACTTGACGCAAGCCGTTGTCGATTTCCAGCTTGCCAAAACGCCAGACGTCCGCGTCGTCTGCAACCGGGCCTGCGCGGCGCAACAAGGCACGAACGCGCGCCAGCAATTCACGAGGCTCAAAAGGTTTGGGCAGGTAGTCATCGGCGCCCACTTCCAGCCCCACGATGCGATCCGTGGGCTCGCCGCGCGCACTGAGCATCAACAAGGGCAAGGCCTTGGTTTTGGGTGACGCACGCAGTTCACGACACAGATCCAGGCCGTCGCCATCGGGCAGCATCAAATCCAGAATCAGTGCGTCACAGGCCTGTCGTGCCAGCATGTCACGCCCCAGTGCCAAGCTGGGTGCACTGGAGACCTGATAGCCATGGCTGCGCAGGTAATCGCCCACCATGGCGCTCAAACGCATGTCGTCGTCAATGAGAAGGATGTGCTCGCTCATGTCCTGCATTGTGCGCGCTCCGCAATCAGTTATCACGCTGGGTTGCACGCTCACCATGGTCACCACGATGACCATGTCGGCGGTTTTGCATGTGCTTGGCCATTTTGGCGCGCTGTTCTGGCGTCAACACCTGCCCTACATCAAGCATGACCTGCAGCATGCGCTTGCTCATCTGCTCATGATGCGCCGTCATTTTTTGGCGCAGTTGTTCCGCCGCAGCAGCATCCAGCTTGGGTTCAGCCCACAGCTTGGCGCCTTGTTCGTGCAAGGCCTGCCCTTCGTCCCTCAGCTTTTGGAGGTCCGGCGCAGCCGCATCGCTGATTTTCTTGATTTGCTCTTTTTGAGCCGCGGTGGCATCGAGATGGCCGAGCATTCGCTCCAGGCCCTTGCCCGTCATGGGCATCATCGAGCCATGGTGCATGGCACCCACCATCGGTGGACGAGGCTCGGACACCTGTCCAGCCCACGCATTGAGGCTGACCACCACCGAGAAGGTGGCCAAGGCCAGCAGGCTACCCAAAGCCCATTGTTGGACGGTGGGGCGCTTGAATGTTTTGGCTTGCATGTTCATGACTCCAGCTTGTCAGACAGCACGGCGCCGTCTGTTGATGAAGTCATCTTGCAAGCCGGGGGTAAAGCGGCTGTGAGGCGGCGGTAAAGTTATGTGAACCCCGCCGCCCTCCGATCAGGCCTGTTGAATGCCTGCCAATTGCCACACACCAATGTTGTGGAACTGGATCAAGTGCCAGGTTTCATCAAAGACTTCTGTGGCTTGGGTGTCCAGATCCTTGATTTCACCCGTGAAGCGTACGCTGGCCACATAACGAGCGGGCTCATTGACCACGTCCAGCACCTGAGCATTGACCCGCACCACATCGCTTTGCTGGGTGGCACCACCACGCTCAGCGATGTCCATCTTGATTTCAGCAAACATCTCAGGGGTGGTGAACTGACGGATGTCATCCAAATTGCCAGCGTCATTGGCTGCTTGCAAGCGGATGAACTGCACCTTGGCTTGACGCTCCAGCGCGGCCACATCAAAGCCCTCGGGCATCCGCGCAGCCTGGGATGCCACCGCTGCGGAGCCCGCACCGCCGGAACCGTGTGGGGTACGCGTTGCGGCTTGCCCCATGCCTGCGAACTGGGCGCCATTCAAACCGGCACCCGCCATGGCAGGCTGCTGCGAAGCCATGCGTTTACGCATGATGAAGCCGATGACGCCCAACACGACCATGACCACCAAGGCGATCATCATCATGTTGGCCAACTCTTCACCAAAACCGAAGTGAGATGCCAAGGCAGCCAGGCCCAAGCCTGCAGCCAGACCCGCAATGGGGCCCATCCACGAACGTTTGGCAGGTGCGGCCGCGGCGTTGGCTGCAGCGCCTGCTGCGGGCGCATCGGCTTGGGACTTCTGCATTTGTTGGCCAGCTGGCGCATTAGGCGACTGCGCAGGCGTGACGTTTTGACGTTGCATGCCGGTGGTTTTGCCACCGCCAACGCGACGTGCAGCGTCCGCATCCGTCACAACCACTGAGAAGGCCAGGGCGAACACCATGGCCAGAGCCGAGAAGAATTTCATATCGTTGTCCTTTGAATTCGAATGGTATGGAGAGCTGATTTATTCGTCACGACCACCGACCACACCCAACAGGGCCAGCAGGGATTGGAAGACGTTGTACAAGCTCAGATACACGCCAAGAGTGGCGCTGATGTAGTTGGTTTCTTCGCCGTCTTGCACGCGCTTGAGGTCATACAGGATGAAGGCCGAGAAGATGCCGATGGCCAGCACCGACAGGGTGATCATCAATGCGCTGGACTGGATGAA
>JBDKHX010000183.1:0-4294 GCA_039797415.1 Pseudomonadota bacterium
GGTTGTGGCAACCACCAGCACGCTCAATAGCCTGAACAGCGTCAGCTACGCAAACCGCTCGCAAACACTGGCCATGTCACCCAAACTGGCCATTCAAAAAGCCTCCGATGACAACTGGATCTATAAGGCGGCCATTGGCAGGGCCTACCGGTTCCCCACTGTCACAGAGCTCTTCCAATCCATCAACACAGGTAGTGCGCTGACCATCAACAACCCGGCCTTGAAGCCAGAAACCACCAACAGCAGCGAGTTGACAGCCGAAAAGACTTTCGATGCTGGGCAACTGCGCATGTCGCTGTTCAACGAGAACCTGCACAACGCGCTATTGAGCCAAAAGACGACGGTCGATGGCGCCCCTGACATCACCACCATCACCAACGTTGACCACGTTCGCACCAACGGCCTGACCTTCGCTTTCCAACACACCGATGTGGGCATCAAGGGTTTGGACATGACTGGTAGCGTCACCTATGCCAGGGCACGCACGATCAAAAACAACTTGGTGCCCGCAACAGAAGGCAAGGTCTTCCCTGGTGTGCCGGATTGGCGCGCAACGTGGGTGGGCACTTATCACCCGTCTGACAAATGGGCATGGACACTGGCGGCCCGCTACAGCGGCAATCAAGCCTACCAGTTGGACAACTTGGACATCAACCGCAATACCTACGGATCCAACAGCCGCTATGTCGTGCTGGACACGCGCGTGACTTGGTCGGCCACCAAAGACATCAAACTGGCCATTGGCGTGGACAACCTCAACAACGAGACCTACTACGCCTACCACCCGATGCCCATGCGCACCCTCCACGCAGAACTGCAAGCCAAGTTCTGAACCCCAGCTTGGCCGTCAGTCCCGATGCCAGTCCTTCATGGGCTTGTGTCGGGCAGACTGGGTCGCCACCACGACCCGGTTGCGGCCACCACGCTTGGCCTCATACAGGCCCGCATCAGCACGGCCAATCACCTCGGCCCAGTCTTCTTCATGGGTTTGGCTTTGCGCCAGCCCAATGCTGACGGTGATGCGCAAGGTCTGATTGGCGCTGGTCACCGTCAATTGGCTGAGTTCGTGTCGCAGGCGCTCGGCCACCTGCTGCGCATGCGGTAGATCGGTGCTGCCCAGCACCACCAAAAACTCCTCGCCACCAATGCGACCAACCCGATCTGAATCGCGCAATTGCGCCACCAGGCTGTGGGACACGGTACGCAACACTTCATCTCCCACCGCGTGACCATGCTGATCGTTGATGGATTTGAAATGGTCCACGTCGATCATCATCAAGCACACAGGCTGCAGGGTCTGGCGCCGGTCTTTGTGCAAGCCTTCAAGGTGCGCCAGGATGGCTCGACGGTTCAGCAAGCCTGTCAGCGGATCATGTTGGGCCAGGTCAGCCAGGCGTAACTCCAAAGCCTTGCGCTCGGTGATGTCCAACAAGGTGCCCACCAGGCCCGTGACCTGCCCGTGTGCATCACGCAGCACAGACTTGTAGAACATCACATCACGCCGCTCACCCGATGGCAATTGAATTTGCGCCTCATAGCGCTGCTCGCCGCCCGATGCCATCAAGGCCTCATCGGCATCAAAGTAAACCTGAGCCAAGTCCCGAGGCGACAGATCGAACACGGTCATGCCCAACAACTCATCCGAGCGTTTGCCCATGATGTCGCTGAAGGCCTTGTTGCATCCTTGGTAAACGCCCTGCCGATCTTTGAAAAAGACCGGCACCGGCAGCGCATCCAGCACAGGCTGGATCAGATCAGGTGAGAGGTGAGAAATCAGCACTTGGAGAAGTCTGGGCGGCGCTTTTCCATCACGGCAGACATCGCTTCCTTCGCAGCCGGACCACGGATCAAGTCCGAGAAGTGCTTGGCCTCTTCCATCATGACCGCGGCCAAGTTGGGTTGCTGCTTCTTCATCAACGCCTTGGTGATGCGCAGTGAAGCGACTGGCTTGGCCGCCAACTTGGCAGCCTGAGCTTGCGCATAGCCATTGACCTCATGTGGCGGCAAGATGCGATTGATCAAGCCCATCTCCAAAGCCTCTTCGGCATAGAAGGGCTCGCCCAACATCAGTTTCTCAGCCGCACGGGGGTAGCCCACCAGGTTCTGCAACAACAGGCTGGAGCCGGCCTCTGGACACACGCCCAGGTTCACAAACGGCAAGCTGAAGGCGGCGTTGTCACCCGCGTAGATCAGATCGCAATGCAGCAGCATGGTGGTGCCCACGCCAACAGCAGGACCGCACACGGCAGCGATCACCGGCTTGGGGAACACGCACAAGGCTTCCAGAAAACGGAACACTGGCACGTCCCGGCCCTTTGCCGCGTCAGGCGGATTGCTCAAGAAATCAAACAAATCATTGCCTGCCGTGAAGGCCTCTACAGCACCTTGAAACACCGCCACACGGATGCTGTCGTCACCCACGGCTTGCTCCAACGCTTCAGCCATGGCGGTGTACATCTCGCCCAGCAAGGCGTTCTTTTTGTCGACGCGGTTGAAGGTCAAGGTCAGCACCCCGCCCTCACGGTGCACCAGCAAATAATCGCTCATCTTGTGTCTCCTGTTATCAAGCGCCACCAAGCCAAGTCAAGGCACGAGGCCACAAAGCTTGGGCGGATGTGGTTTTGAACAAGCCAAAGTGCCCGACCCTGGCCAAGCCCACCTCTTGCGGATGGATGCTTTCAAACCGCACCGCAGCATTGGAATACAAGTGATACAGACGACGGATGCCCAAAGGGGACAACAATTCGTCATCTTCGGCCAGCACCGCCAACATCTCGTTCTTGACCCGGCTGTAATGCACGCGCAAGGCATGGCCCTCCGCTCCCAGGTAATCGGGGTGAAGACACCAACGCCGCCATTGCCACATGGCTTTGGCTGGCAGATCACCAATGGCGCCCAAGCGCTTGCCAGGAAAGTATCCCGCCACACCCACAGACACCGGCGCCAACAGCCACCACAACAGGGGCGCCTTGTTGCGCACAGCTGGCGCGTTGTAGCGCCAATAGCCATTGCCACTGGCGACCGTGACCACTTTGTCAAACCGCTCGGGGTGATCCAACCAGCCAAACAGCTGCCCACCCAAACTGTGGCCCAGGTAGGTACGCGGCACATCAGGCCAACGGTCATGAAAATAGTCCACCACGGCACCCAAGTCCTTGGTGGCCCAATCGGTGATGCTGGCATCAAACCCTTTGAGGCGCTTGGGTGCGGAGTCACCGATGCCACGCGGGTCAAAGGTCAACACGGCCAAGCCTTGCTCCGCAAGCCAATGGGCAAAGGGCTCGTAAAACCGTTGAGGCACACCCATGGCCGACACGATCAAGACGGCACGTGTGGGGGCTGCTGCAGGGGCATAGGCCCGCGCTGCTAAAACATACCCATCTCGAGATGACAATCGCAGCGCTTCGAAGCTCATCAAGCCCCCAACCAAGGCAAGCTGACAGACCACACACGTGGCCCCGCTTTGGGATGAAAGAAGTGAAAGTGGCCAATGGCCTTGACACCCAACTCACGCGGCTTGAGCGTGACCCAGCGCAAATCAGCCTGGGTGTAATGCGAGTGCACAGCGCGCACCCCTTCGCGACTGGCCAGGCCATCATCGGCCACCATCACCACCGTGATGGGCGTTTTGACACGGGCATAAGCCTCACGCACGTGATCACCTTCGCTGACGATGAAGTCTGGGTGCTTGCACCAGCGACGCCACTGCGCGACCACACCACGCGGCAAGTCGCCCACAGCACGCAGACGACGACCAGCAAAGTAGCCATTCATGCGCACGCTGACCGGCACCATCACATTCCAGAAAAAGCCCATGCTGTAGCGAAGTGGCTTGGCCAAGTGTTGGGTGTAGCCGCTGCCGCTGCCCAAAGTCACCACACGGTCAATGGCTGGATGAGGCGGCATCAGACCATACAAGATACCGCCCATGCTGTGCCCAAACCAGGACAAGGGCAAACCGGGGTGGGCATCGGCGACGGCGTTCATCAACGCCGGCGCATCCAGTTGCGCCCAATCCGTCAGCTTGGCCCGATAGCCTTTGAGAGAGGTCGGAGCCGATTGCCCCATGCCACGCCAGTCAAAGGTGTAGACCACACAGGCTTGATCAGCCAGCCATTGGGCGTAGCGCTTGTAAAACGTCTGGGGCACACCCAGTGCGGGAGCCAGGATCACCGCGCGCGCGGCAGGTCGTCCAGCACGGCCATCGCGTTGGCCCGGGTCATACCGCGTGGCCACGATGGACTGCCCATCAGAGGTTTGAATCGTCAATGACTGCATGAGGACTCAGGTGAGA
>JBDKHX010000184.1:0-4275 GCA_039797415.1 Pseudomonadota bacterium
AAGGCATACCGTTCATTTGGAAAAACCGCCAGCGGTACGCAAAGGTATCGTTGCAATGGATGCGGTAAAACGGTATCCAAGCCCAAGGCTTCAAGTCGTCAGCGTGAGACTTATCACAACATCGACATATTCAAGATGCTCGTCAACAAAGTGCCTTTGAGTCGTATTGTTGACATGTTGGGTATTTCGTGGTCCCTGCTGTACCATCGAATTGACTACATTCATTCCCAATGCATGGCGTTTGCTGGGAATCGTGAAAGCAAACTTGCCACCATGCAAAAAGAAAAAGGCATTGTGGTCACAGACGAGCGACTGGACGTTGAAATGGCGCGTCTCAGTGAGTTGAGCTCCCAAATCACTGGCCTGCGCATGCTCAAAGCTGAAAGCGGCAGCCGCTCCAGCGTGGCTCAAAACAACCCCGACCGCGTTCAAGATGTCTTGAACAACGCGGTCGTCTCCGGCCTCAAAACAGACCTGGCACGCCAAGAAGGCAAGCTCGAAGAGCTCAGCTCACGCTACGGCGATGCGCACCCTCAGGTGTTAGAAACACGCGCCAACATTGAATCTTTGAAACAGAAAATCCGCCAAGAAACGAGCAAAGTAACCAGCAGCGTCGCGCTCAACAACAACGTCAACACATCGCGTGAAAGCCAGGCTCAACGCGCTTACGATGAACAACGTACACGTATTTTGAAGCTCAAAGACGACCGCAGTGAGATTCAAGTTCTCGAGCGGGAAGTGGAAAGCGCTCAGCGCATTTACGAGTCGATCCAATCACGCTTGAGCCAAACCAACTTGGAAAGTAACTCCAACCAAGCTGGTGTCTACTTGCTCAGTCCCGCCACCGAGCCGACCAAACACTCCTCACCGCGCACGCTCATCAACCTGATCGTCGCGGCAACATTCGGAACCTTCCTCGCAGTGATCGTGGCCTTGGCCATCGAGATGTTCAACCCACGTGTCCGGGGTGCCATCGACATCACGCAAGCGCTGGACCTACCCGTCATCGGCGTCCTGCCGTCCCCCAACACCAAGGGGCCACGGTTGTCACTGAGCCGACGTTTTGGCTCCAACCAAGCAGCGCTACCCAATCCTGCGGTCCCATCATCCGTGCCGGCCATTTCATAAAGCGATACCGTTATGAACTTCCCATTCAGAGCATCTCGCTTCGCCGAACCGCAGGCTAAGTCTGCTGAATTCCCTGAAACACAGCAAATGAGTGCAGACGTCGCCATCGGCCAAATCATCTACCAGGCCAACAAGCTCACCCCCGATCAAATCGAGCAGGTTCTGGACTACCAGCGCAACAACGATGTTCGATTTGGTGAGGCTGCCGTCACGCTTGGCTATGTCAATGCTGAGGACATCAACTGGGCGCTGGCACAACAGTTTCACTACCACTACGCCAGCGAAACCGGTTCACGCCTGGACCCTGAGCTCGTTGTCGCAACCAAGCCCTTTTCCAAAGAAGCGGAGACCTTCCGCACCATCCGCAGCCACTTGATCATGAAGCTGTTTGCGGAAGAATCCCCCCGCTCTGCGCTTGCCGTATTGAGCCCAGACACGGGAGATGGCAAGACTTACTTTGCAGCCAACTTGGCAGTCGCCTTCTCCCAACTGCCGGGCCGTACGCTACTGGTCGATGCCGACATGCGCCACCCGCGCATCCATGAGTTGTTCAAGCTCTCAAATCGTGGCCCAGGTCTATCTACCGTGCTTTCGGGTCGGGTTGCCCCAAAAGCCATTCAAGCTGTCAAAGAGCTGCCAAACCTCTATGTGCTGCCAGTGGGCACGACACCACCGAATCCGCTCGAACTGCTAGAACGCAACACGCTTGGCCTGCTGATGCGCGAGCTCAAAAAACGCTTTGACCGCATCATCATTGACACACCCGCAGCATCGTTTGGCACCGATGGAGCGGTGATTGCCTCCAAGTGCGGCGCAGGCTTGATCGTGGCCCGCAATAACACCAGCCGCCTGCATGCCTTGCAAGAGTTAGTGAGTACAGTCAAGATGGGGCCGACACAACTGGTCGGCACCGTGCTCAACGAGCACTGATCAAGGCATCCTGATAAATGGCTAGCAACTGCTCGTAATTCGTTTGCGGGCTGTAAGCCTGCTCGTACTTCAAGCGGGCGTTGCGGCCCATCTGCGACATGGTCTGCGGATTGGCTTGAGCCCAAGACAACTTTTCGGCCAAGTCTTGCGCATTGCCTGGCTCAAACAGTAAACCTGTCTTGCCATCTTCAACCAGCTCTGCCAACGCACCCAAACGGCTGGCAATCACTGGCAAGCCGCAACTGAAAGCCTCAACCAAAGTGCGAGGAAAGTTTTCATACCAAAGGCTGGGCACAACCAGATAACTGGCCATCCGCATTTTGGTCATGATCTCGGTCACTGGCAAGAAGCCAAGCGCACGAGAACCCAACTGCTGCTGCACCTCAGGCAACAAATCACCCGCACCAATCACCTCGACATTGGCACCGCTGAGCTTTTGGGCTTGCAATAAAACCGCCACGCCTTTGTCTGTAGACAATCGACCGACAAATAGCCCACCCTGCCGATCCTCCCAAATGGGCACACCGGAATCTTCCACAAAATTGGGCTTGATCACCACCTTGTCGGCAGGCAAACCACCTTCAATGAACTTTTGCCGGCAAAACTGATTGAGTGCGATGTATCGGGTCACCTTGTCCCTATAGGTACCGATCGCTTTGTGTACGGTAACCGAAGCTGCCAACACTGCAGTCTGAGCACGCGAGCCTCGATAGCAAGCCCGCATCACACCCTTCCATGGAACGTGCCCTAAACAATCCTCACACACTCGCCCCTCTCGCAAAAACATGGCTTGTGGACACATCAAACGAAAATTGTGCAAGGTCTGCACCACAGCCACACCACGACGATGCGCCGCCCAATAGGCTGATGGCGAAATCAACGGCATCGTGTTGTGAACGTGGACAACATCAGGCTTGAACCGGTCCAACACGGTCGTCAACGCTTGACTTGAATCTGCTGACCAAAGCGTGTTCAAAGCCAACGCAGCTTTAGAAATACCCGCCACATCATCGTTATGCCGCCGAAACACTTCGACGTCATGACCGTGAGCTCTCAACAACTCACATTCCGAATCAACGACGCTGTCCTCGCCACCACGCTGCTGATAGCCGTTGTGAACGATCAGCACCTTCAGCTTGCTACTCATTGCAGCGCCCCAATTGAACTGGCGGCCTCGCGCCGTATCCGTTCTCTGCGCGCCGCCAACAGCCGTCCGCGTAGCCCTTTAGGCATCAACAATGCCACCACACAAATCACATCCTTCGATGTCACCCGACCGAAGCGCACAGCCCGGCACACATCAGCCATGCACAGCCAGCGCTCATTCAATTCCATCCAAGAAACCGCTCTGATGCGATACCAATCAGCCAAGAACAAGCTCATCGATTGAGGGTGGCGACGAGACTTCAATAAAAATTTGAGCTCTGTTCCAACCACATCCGGCAATTGCGGGCGACGAACAACGGACTGACGAGCAGCAGAACTCACAGGGGGCTCCACGTACACGGATGTTGGCTCAACCGATAACACCACACGCCCTGCACAAGCCATCTTGGCCCACATCAGTTGATCTTCGCCTGCAGTGATTCCTGCGGGAAAACCGCCCAGTTTCAAGGCCAACTCTTTGGGCAACATCACGGATGAACTGGTCAAAGGCAGATACGTCATGGCAACCGCATCATCAAAAAAGTCAGTGATTTCGACAAACCCCGATGGATCGGTCAAATATTCACTTCGGATCGGCGCGCGCCGCCAGCTTCCTGCCTCAGACAAGAAACCATAGCTTGATCCCAACATCGCTGCATCGGCGTACTGTCGAGCCAAGAAAGCCAGCTTGGCCAAATGGTCTTCACGCCAATAATCATCTGCATCCAGCAACGCAACCCAGTCACCACGCGCCCGCAGCAAACCCATATTGCGAGCAACCGATACCCCCGCATTGGGCTGAGACACGACGGAGATTCTGGCGTCCGCCACAGCATCAACCAATTGCGCACCGCCGTCAGTCGACCCATCGTCCACAACGATCAACTCCCAATCACGCCAAGTCTGCGACTGAACTGACTGGACGGCTCTCAAAACAGCATCCGCCTTGTTGTACAGCGGGATCACAACCGATATCAACACGACACCATTACTCCCGCGCTTTTTTTAAAACAAGCTGAAATCCGAAGCTGCCACAACCCAACATCAGACACGCCCCCACCAGTACTGCCC
>JBDKHX010000185.1:0-4739 GCA_039797415.1 Pseudomonadota bacterium
CGATAACGGCAGCCACAAGCAACTGGACGCCACGGAAGGCATCCAATTGGCCAAGACAGGCCATGTGGAAGCAGGCGGCAAGCTGTACTTCCAGACCACAGCCATGGTCGTGCAGTTGCCGATGGGCCTGCCCCAAGGCAAGGCTGACAACCAGATCCTGGGTGTCGTCCAAGCGCTGCGCGATCAATTCCCCGACCGTGAAGTGGTGCTGGTGTCCAAAGACATCAACATGCGGATCAAAGCCCGCGCCATGGGCCTGCCCGCTGAAGACTACTTCAACGACAAGACGCTGGAGGACGGCGACTTGCTGTACACCGGCGTCATGGCCTTGCCTGCAGACTTCTGGGAGCGTCACGCTAAGGGCATGGAAAGCTGGACCCAAAGTGGCCTGACCTACTACCGAGTCGCCGGCCCGATGGTGCCCGCTTTGATGGTCAACCAGTTTGTGTACCTGGAAGCCCCCGGATCCAGCCCCTGGTACGGCAAGGTCACCGAGATCACCGGCAAGACGGCCGTGCTCAAAACGGTGAAGGACTACACCAACCCCAAGCATGGCGTTTGGGGCGTGACGGCTCGCAACCGCGAACAGAACTTTGCCCTGAACCTGTTGATGGACCCAGACTGCGATTTCGTCTCGCTGACGGGCTCAGCGGGTACCGGCAAGACATTGATGACACTGGCTGCCGCATTGAGCCAGGTTCTGGACGAACGCCGCTACACCGAAGTCATCGTGACACGGGTGACCGTGCCCGTTGGCGAAGACATCGGCTTCTTGCCTGGCACGGAAGAAGAAAAGATGTCGCCCTGGATGGGTGCGCTGGACGACAACCTGGAAGTGCTGGCCCGCAGCGACAACAGTGCGGGCGAATGGGGTCGTGCGGCCACCAATGAACTGGTGCGCAGCAAGATCAAGATCAAGAGCATGAACTTCATGCGTGGCCGCACGTTCTTGAACAAGTTTGTCATCATCGATGAAGCGCAAAACCTGACGCCCAAGCAGATGAAGACCTTGATCACTCGCGCTGGCCCGGGCACCAAGATCATCTGTATGGGTAACCTGGCGCAGATCGATACGCCTTACCTGACAGAAGGCAGCTCAGGCTTGACCTATGAAGTCGAAAAGTTCAAGGGCTGGCCTCACACCGGTCATGTGATGCTGGCACGCGGTGAACGCTCACGCTTGGCAGACTTTGCCTCTGAAGTGCTCTGATAGAGCCTTCTCACCGAAACAAAATGCCGAGGGTCACCCCCTCGGCTTTTTTCATGAAAGAAGAACTTGAATCAGATCGATGGGAAGCGGTTTTGCCAGGGTTGCGCCTGCTCCAGTTGCCCCGCCAAACTGAACAACAGACCTTCCTGTCCCATCGGCCCCATGAAATGCACGCCGCTGGGCAGGCCATCGCCAGCGGTGAACAGGGGCACCGACATGGCAGGCAAACCTGTGAGGTTGGCCAGTTGTGTAAAGGGCAACCACGCCATGTTGTCTCTCACCAACTGATCCAAGGCACCTGCGCGAACCACGGCGCGAGTTAAACCCAATTTGGAAACAAGGTTCAAGGCCGTACCCTGCCATGCTGGCAAAACGGTGCTGTGATGCGCACCGGGTGGCGTGGCCAAGGTGGGCGTCAACCACACATCATGGCGCTCAAAGAAATGGCCCATGGCCATGTTGCAAGACTTGGCGACCGTATGGGCATCCAGGTATTCCGAGGCCGTTAACACCTGCCCTAACAAGCACATGGAACGGGTGTCAGGCTCAAAGCCATCCCAACCGCAACCAGTTTGCTTCATCACGTCAAGAACAAACTGCCTTACCTGCACGCACCACAGCATCATGAACTTGCGCGCCGCATCAAAAAAGTCGATGTCTGGCTGCGCCTCTTGCACCTCATGCCCCAAGTCTTGAAGCAAAGCCACCGTGCGCTGCACCGAAGCCACCACAGAGGGATCGACCCCCAAGCCCAGCGGCGATTGGGTGCTAAATGCAATCCTCAGCTTACCGGGAGGGCGAGACACCTCCTCCAGATAGGGCCGAACTGGTGGCGCCAAAACGGTGAGTGAACCTGTTTCTGCACCATGAGTGGCATCCAGCATGGCCGCGCTGTCGCGCACTGACCGGGTCAACACATGGCCCATGACCCCACCGTGCATGTACTCGCTCAACTGCGGCCCCCACGGATTTCGCCCGCGGCCCGGCTTGAGGCCAAACAAGCCGCAGCACGCTGCGGGAATGCGAATCGACCCGCCCCCATCATTGGCCCCGGCCAGTGGCACCACGCCAGCTGCCACCGCTGCGGCTGAACCGCCCGACGACCCACCCGTGGTCAAAGCCAGGTTCCAGGGGTTGGCGGTGACGCCGGAAACCGTCGGCTCGGTCACCCCTTTCGAACCAAACTCTGGCGTGTTGGTGGTGCCCAAAACCACGACACCTGCATCCAACCAACGCTGTGTGAGGGTGCCGGTTGCCAAGGAAACATGCCCTGCCTGGCGCAAGGCCCGGCAGCCGTTGTAGTTGGGCACACCCGCGATGTCTTGAAACAGATCCTTGGTCAAAAAGGGCACGCCACCAAAAGGCCCCGTCGACCCCGCACCCGCTTGACGGACTTGATGCATGGCTCGCTCACGCAGAGGGGTCACCAAAAAATTCAGCTTGGGGTTGACTGCTTCCAGACGCGCCCACGCGGTGTTCAGCAACTCCTCAGCACTGACTTGCCCTTCACGAACCAATTGAGCCAAGGCCAAGCCATCCAACTGTCGGTATTCCTCAAACTTCACAAGCGCATCCTGTTGGTAAATGGGATAGTGGATTGTGCGAATCAGCCTGATCTTGGCGTGAGAGACAATCGAGCCAATTTGATTGCCATTTCGGGCCACCATGGTGACAACCCTCCATCAAGAATCTGACAAACCCTTGGTATCGATGTCCTATTGGTCTGTGGTCGAGTCCGTCTTGCTGGACCACGGCATCAAACAGGACTGGATGAGCCAACACACCGGCCTGATCCAAGGACGCCAAACGGGCCGACTTCGCTGTGCTGATTACGAATCCCTGCTGCTGATGGCCTTGAACGCATTTGGGCAAAAATTGGGTGTGGAAGCGGGCCTGCGGGGCTACCCCACCAAACATGGCCCTTTGGGCGTGGCTTTCATGAGTTGCGCCACCCTGGCTGAGGCCATGCAACTGGGCATGCGCTATCACCACACCCGCATGCCTTATTACGACATGCAGTTACAGGCCTACCCGCACACACCAGCCGATTGGATCTGGGTGGATGTGCACGAACGCCTGCATGTGGCCGGCTTGGAGCGATTTGGCAAGCTGTCAGCGCTGATCGAGATCGCCACCCTGATTCGGACCTTGGCGCCCGTGTCGCCCGCACATTTGCAGCTGTATTTCGCGATGCCTGAGCCTGATTTCTTCCATTTGTACCGCGACCGGCTTCCAGCTTGTACTTTTGACTGGCCTGTTGATCGACTGGCCATCCATCTGGATGCATTGAGTGCCAGGCTGCCGTCCGCCAATGCCGAGTCACTCAAACAAGCCTGCGCGCAATGCGATGCCGAACTGGTGCGCCTGGGCTTGGCGGGCAGTTGGCGGGAACGGGTTCTCAGCCACCTGCAAGACCCGGCACGCGCGCCCCGTACCATCGAGCAAATGGCCTCCCATTTATATACCTCCGAGCGCACACTCAAGCGCCACCTGCAGCGAGAAGGTTGCACCTTCAAATCGCTGCAAGATGCCACCCGACTACGTGCAGCCAACAGCATGTTGAGCGATCCGGCTTTGTCGATGGCAGACATTGCCCTGCGCATTGGCTTTGATGACCCAGCCCACTTTACCCGCGCCTACAAACGCTGGACCGGATCAATCCCCAGCGCCGTCCGCCGTACACTGCCGTCCCATGCGAATTGAAGACATCCGTCGACGCCTGCGCGACAGCGGCGCCAAAGCGTGCCATGAGCAACGCTTGCTGCGGCAATGGTCACAAGCCCTGCCCTATGAAGACGGCAAACGGCGCCCGCAAGACTTTCTGCCCCAGGAAGTGCGCGCCTTGCTGCCCACACTGACTGCAGAGATGAAAGGCCTGGCCACTTTGCGGTCGGTCCACCCTGGGGACGATGGATCAGAACGCTTGCTCATTGACCTGGCTGATGGTCAAACAGTTGAAAGCGTGCTGCTACCCCGAGATGGCCTGTGCGTTTCAACTCAAGTGGGCTGTGCTGTGGGCTGCGTGTTTTGCATGACCGGCAAAGACGGTTTGACGCACCAGGCGCCCCGTCAAAAAAGTGGTGTTCATGGGCATGGGTGAACCGGCTCACAACCTGGACAACGTGATGGAAGCCATTGATGTACTCGGCACCGCTGGCGCCATTGGACACAAAAGCCTGGTGTTCTCTACCGTGGGTGACCCACGCGTGTTTGAGCGCCTGCCGCAAGGCCCCGTCAAACCTGCTCTGGCCCTGTCCCTGCACACCACACGGGCTGATTTGCGTGCTCAACTGCTGCCCAAAGCGCCACGCATCACGCCGGATGAACTGGTAGAGATGGGCGAGCAATACGCCCGCGCCACCGGCTACCCGATTCAGTATCAGTGGACCTTGCTGGAAGGCATCAACGACAGCCAAGAAGAATTGGATGGCATTGTGCGTTTGCTCACTGGCAAATACGCGATCATGAACATGATCCCCTTCAACTCGGTAGAAGGCGTGCCCTACCAGCGCCCCAGTTGGGAGCATGC
>JBDKHX010000186.1:0-4252 GCA_039797415.1 Pseudomonadota bacterium
CAGCAATTGCATCATGGTGCCAACCACAGAGGGCTTGGAAATGGTTTGCCCCAAACCAATGGGCAAACTGGTGTCCTCATAAGCCTGGTTGACCAAGGCTGTGTCGACAAACAGGTGGCGCGGCATGCTGGCAAATGCCTCCAG
Source organism: Pseudomonadota bacterium (assembly GCA_039797415.1). GTDB lineage: Bacteria > Pseudomonadota > Gammaproteobacteria > Burkholderiales > Burkholderiaceae_C > Aquabacterium. The sequence continues at coordinate 145 of JBDKHX010000186.1, forward strand.
CACGCCAACATGGGAGATGCCATCAGCGCGCAAACGCTCGACCATGCGCAAACGCACGGGTGCTGAGTCCAGCCCGACACCTTGCGGCACAGTCTGACGACGACGGTCTTGCTCAATTTGGTGCAGGTGCACCTGAGGACGAAGCACCTCACGCTGCGGGGCTGATGAAGGGACACCAGGACGAGCACGCGCCACACCGCCCGGCTGACTAGAGACCTTGTCTAGCGGCAGCGGGAAGCGGCGAGCGGGTTTGCCGTCAGATCGTCCGTGGCTCATTTGAAGCCCAACCAACCATGCCAAGCTGGCACGCTGCCATGATCGGTCATGTCCACCTGCAAAGGCGTGATGGACACGCCGCCGTCACGGGTCACCTGGAAATCAGTGCCATCACCATCTTCGCGCGCCTCGCCTGCTGGGCCGATCCAGTAAATGGTGTCACCGCGTGGGTTGGTTTGGGCAATGGCGGGCCGGCTGGAATGACGACGCCCCAGACGGGTCACATGCCAAGGCGCCTCATCCAGGCCCTCAATGGCGGGCATGTTGACGTTAAGCAACCAGGGCCCCATCGCAGGGGGACGAGCCAAAACCGACTCGACCACGCGTCGGGCCACGCGGGCAGCGGCATCCAGATGGTTCCACCCCTTGTCTGTCAAAGAAAAGGCAATGGCTGGGATGCCAAACAGATAACCTTCTGTCGCTGCAGCGACGGTACCGGAGTACAAGGTGTCATCGCCCATGTTGGCACCGTTGTTGATGCCTGTCAGCACCAGATCTGGCTTGGGGATCAAGCCAGACGTCAGTGCCAGATGGACACAATCTGACGGCGTGCCCGTGACGAAATGAAAACCCGTTGACGCTGTATGTACAGTCAAAGGATGATGCAAAGTCAAGGCATTGGAGGTGCCGCTGGCGTTGCGCTCGGGCGCGAAAACATCAATGGTTCCCAAGCCCTCACAGGCTTTGACCAAGGCGGCAATGCCGGGCGCCAGGTACCCGTCGTCGTTGGCAATCAAAATTCGCATGACTACATTGTAGAAGTCAACCGGGGCAGAGCCACAAACCAAGGGTAAGCCCTTTAGGTGTCTCTTCTCCGTCAATCCAAGGGGGGTACAAGAGGTGACGACAGGCCTTTCGCCCCCGATAATGGCCCGATAACCTCATCCGAAAGGATGACCCGTGCACCCCAGATGTCCGAAGGGGAAACCATCAACCCAAGTGGCGCCATGACGGCCATTTCGGAGGAGCTTCATGGCTGTCAAGGTTTTGATTTTGGAAGACAACCCGGTCGCCCGCGGCTTTCTCAGCCGTGTGGTGCGGGAAAGCTTCAGCGATGTGAGCAGCATCACTGAAGCAGGTGATCTGGAGGCCGCACGCCGTTTGTTAGGGCACGTATCTGGCGGTTCAGCCACATCCTGCTCTAACCCGTATCAACTGATCCTGGTGGACCTTGAACTGCCTGATGGCAGCGGCATGGAATTGCTACGCGAACTGGCCACTTACCCTGCCACACGCATTGTCACCACGCTGTACTCCGACGATGAGCATCTGTTCCCCGCTTTGCAGTGCGGTGCCGATGGCTATTTACTCAAAGAAGACCGCTTTGAGGTTCTCGTTGAAGAGTTGCAGAAAATTGTGCGAGGCCAACCCCCTCTGTCACCCGCCATCGCGCGCCGCCTGCTCACCCACTTCCGCTCTGGCGAAGGCGCTGGACACGGCAATGGGCATACGCTGAACCAGCCTGCTTTCAGCTCCCCTCCTGCACCAGCGCCGCTCGATCATGAACGACTGACACCACGTGAAAGTGAAGTGCTGACCTATTTGAGCAAAGGTTTTACGATCAAGGAAATCGCAGGACTGATGGGCATCAAGTGGTTCACGGTGAACGATCACATCAAGTCCATTTACAAAAAATTGAACGTATCAAGCCGCGCTGAGGCTGCAGTTCTGGCCAGCAAGCAAGGCTTGGTCTAAGCCCGGAGGACCGCGTGTCCGCCCCCCCACACGTTCACCACCCCGATGAACTGGGTGGTTACGCCACAAATTGGCCCCACCTGGAAGCTGCGCTTCAGGGGCCGCACGAATTGCCACGCTGGATGGGCTGGCGCTTAAGGCTGTTGGTTGCCTGGGTGCTGATCGGTTGTGCCATCATTTTCATGATGGGCCATTGGCTGATCGGACAACCCAAACTGCCCGTGACATTGACAGGGACAGCCGATGGGATGGTGCGCATTCAAGCGGTGGACTACCCCACACTGCAAAGGCTTGAAGGCCAAATACTGACCGGGATTGAATGGCGCCCCCCAACGGCAACGCCCGCCCAAACATTCGTCGCGCCCATTGAACTGCTGACGCTGCAGCGATCGTCACGCTGGATCAGCGATGCCGCAACACGAGAACGGTACCTGCAAGAGCGGCAGCAACTCACGCAGTTGATTGACAACCAACAAAACAACCACGGCTTCTCAGTCGATCTGGTTTTTGAACATGGCCCCAAAGAAACGGTGCTGATTTCACCGCGTGGCCTGGTGGGTTTGAGTCCGCTGTTTTGGGTTTTGAGCCTGTTGGCCTTGATGGTCTATGCCGTTGGGGCAGCCGTGCTCTTGGCCGGGCCTCAGTGGCGTAATCTGGCATTTGCGGTGATGGCGCTATGCCACAGTATCCAGCTCGGCTTGATTGCCGTATCAACCAGCCTGGATATCTTCACGCCCTACCCTTTTTTGGTTTGGGATGGTCACCTGCGCGCCTTGTGTGATCTGCTGATCGCAGCCTCCATGGTCGCGATCGCAGCGCTGCACCCACGCCGCATTCCGAACTGGCGCCTCTACATCAGCGGGACGATGATGGCGTGGTTGGGTCTGACTCTGGGTCTGGCATACATCCCCAAGGATTGGCATTGGTGGTGGGTGCAGTCGGGCTGCGTCGGCTTGTGCATCGCGTCATGGGCCGTGATGACCGCGGCCCATCGCGCCACACCACATCCCTTCACGCTGGTCATGCGGCGCTTCACCATCATCACGGTCGCAACCTGGGTTTTGCTGAGTCTGGCCATCGCCATGGGCATGGCACGCGCGGACATGCAATTGAACATGACCACATTCGGCGTCATGACCTGGTACGTATTTGCGGCCTCTCAATTGCTGCTGACACCTTATCTGTCTCGCTCCAAGTTGATCTTGCAAGAGTTCTCGCTATTGGCCGCATCGAGCACCATTGCCGCATCACTGGACTTGTTGTTCATCGCCATTTTTTCTCTCGGTCAAATCACCTCGATGACCTTGTCTTTGTTCATGGCGTTCGGCGTGTATTTGTCGATCCGCCGGTGGCTGATGACCCGCCTACCTGGGCGCGACCCTTTGACCATGGAGCGCTTGTTCCAACGTCTGTACAGAATCGCACGAGAGGTAGAACGCAAGCCAGATGCTCTCAACGGTTTGCTGCTACAACTGATGCGCGAACTATTTGACCCGCTGGAGGTGTCCGTGGTGCCAGGCTCGGTGGTTGAGGCCTCGCTAAGGGGTAATGGATCGGTGCTGCTGATGCCCTTGCCTCAACTGGGCTCACCGAATGCGGCGCCAACTCAGGTGTTGGTACTCAAGCACGCCAGAAAGGGGCAACGGCTGTTCACGGGCGAAGACACCCGGCTAGCCGACCGCATTGCCGAGCAATTGCACAGAGCCCTCAATTTTGACCATGCCGTCGAACAAGGACGAAGTGAAGAACGACTTCGGATTGCGCAAGATTTGCATGACGACATTGGCGCCCGGCTGTTGACGCTGATGTACCAGGCGCCCACTCCGGACATGGAGGAATACATCCGCCACACCTTGCAAGACCTCAAAACACTCACGCGTGGCTTGGCTGCACAGTCTCACGCATTAACCGAGGCTGCAGGCGAATGGAAGCGCGACATCACACAACGTTTGGGCGTGGCCCGGTGCGAGCTGGACTGGCAAATGCGCGTTGATGTGGATGTGGTGTTGAACATGGTGCAATGGTCTGCACTCACGCGCATCTTGCGTGAACTGGTCAACAACACAATCAGCCACGCCAAGGCAAATAAGGTCACCGTTTGCCTGGTTCTGGAAAACGACCGTTTGACCGTCACCGT
>JBDKHX010000187.1:0-4576 GCA_039797415.1 Pseudomonadota bacterium
TTTCGTTGCACAAGGGCACAATGACCCGAATACACAGGAGACCAAGATGAGTGCAGATTCCTCTCAGTCCAATTCACCCTTCACAGCCGGACTCGGCGCAAGCCTGGGTTTCTTCCAGGACTGGATGAAGGCAGCTGGCAGCGCCATCCCCGGCATGCACCAAGCCAACAGCAATGGCAGCAGCAGCGGCGCCTCTGGCGCGATGGGCGCCATGAGCGGCCTGGGTTCTTGGTCCATGCCAACGCTGGACCCGGAAGAGTTGGAAAAACGCATCACTGATCTCAAAACCGTGCAGTTCTGGCTGGAACAGAACGCACGCATGATCGCCATGACGATCCAGGGTCTGGAAGTCCAGCGCATGACGTTGTCCACCCTCAAGGGCATGAATGTGTCCATGGATGCTTTGCGTGAATCTTTGAAAGCCCGCCCCGCGCCGGCCGAATCGGCACCAGCCCCCGAACAGCCTGCGGCAGCGGCACCTGATGAAGGCAGCGCAGAAGCGCCAGGCCAAGGCATCAATCCGATGCAGTGGTGGGACACCCTGACCCAACAGTTCACCCAACTGGCCAGCCAGGCTGCGCAAGCGGGCGTGGACGTCGGGTCTGCCGCCACCAACTCGATGGCGCAAGCGGCCGCATCCGCCACAGCAGCAGCAACAACGGCCGCCACCAGCGCCGCTGAAGCCGTGCAAGCTGCAGCCAAATCGGCGCCAGCAGGCAAACGTGCGGCCAAAGGTGCTGCCGCCCATCCAGCCAAACGCAAGGCATCGCCAGGCGGCCAAGCGGACTGATCCACATGGTGCGACACCCGCTGCAATTTCTGCATGCTCATGCCACGCACCCACAGGCGGAAATGGCCGTCAACCTGGTGTGGGCACAGTTGGCATCCCGTGGCGCAGAAGCCATCGGGGCCACATTGGGCTGGTGCTACCTGACCGATCAGTTGGCGCCACAAGCAGAAAAAGTCTTGCACGCATTGCGCGAGCGCATGCCCCATGTGGCTTGGGTGGGCGCCTCTGGCGTGGGCGTACTGGCCACAGGCGTGGAGTATTTTGATGAGCCCGCGCTGACGGTCATGGTGTGCAACATGCCCACCTCGGACTTCCGCATCTTCAACGGGCGCCAGCCACTGCGTGAAGTGGGCAGCATGGGGTACATCCCCCACACAGCGCAGGTCCACGCCGACTCACAAGTGCCGGACCTGCCAGACTTGTTGGAAGAATTGGCGGCCCGCACTCAAAGCGGCTACCTGTTTGGTGGCGTCGCTGTCGGGCGGCGCGCGGCGGTGCATTTGGCCATGGACCCCAATGAGCCAGTTGATGAGCCGCACAGCGGCGTCTGGCGCGGCGGCTTGTCTGGCGTGAGCTTTGCGCACCATGTGCACATGGTCACGCGCACAACTCAGGGCTGCATCCCGATTGGGCCCAGCCGTGAGGTGACGGACGCAGACCGCAATGTGGTCTACGAACTCGATGGCCGCCCTGCCCTGGGATGTTTGCTGCAAGACTTGAACTTGCTGGCCGACGTCACCACCGAAGGCTGGGAGCGTGATGCGATTCCCCGCATTCGCAACACACTGGTTGGCATCACCGACGCTGACACGGACCTGATGGAGCACGGCCAGCACTTTGGTGCGGACACCCGTGTTCGCCACCTGGTGGGACTGGACCCCAGCCGCCACGGCGTGGCCATGGGGGACATCGTCGAAGAAGGCATGCGCTTGGCTTTTTGCAAACGCAACGCCAACGCAGCCAGGCAAGACCTGATCCGGATTGCCGCCGAAGTGCGCGAAGAATTCGACCCGGAACAAGGCTCAGGTCGCACGCCACGCGGTGCGATCTACATCAGTTGCGCAGGCCGAGGCGGCAACCATTTCGGGTCCCCCCATGCGGAGATGGAGATCCTGTCGCATGCGCTGGGTGAGATCCCCGTGGTGGGCTTTTTTGCGGGCGGCGAGATCGCACGCCACCACTTGTTTGGCTACACGGGTGTGCTGACCGTCTGGGGTTGATGAGCTGCCGCACATGCGGCGCAAATGCAGGCCCTGCCCTTCAAGGCGTCTGGCACTTGATCCAGCAGTGACTGTGAAAAGGTGACATCCGTACACCAGCAAGGCGCATCCGTGCGGCCTGTTTTGACGCAGGCACAGGCGTTGGGACCGCCACACAACGGACAGTTACCAGCCCCTACGCTGACCACGTCTCGGGTCATCGGGATGAAGGCAATGCCACGGGTTTCAACCCGATCACCAGAAACTTTGAACCCCATGCGTTCATAAAACGGCACGGCATATGGCGTGGCATTGACGGAGAACGCCCGTTCGCCCCTCCCCTGCTGTTTGGCGTATTGCACCACCTCACGCCACAACTGTGTGGCCACCCCCTGGCGCTGCCATGCCGGAGACACGAACAGGTGAAACAAGTGGTTGTCGTGTCGCAAAGCGGCCGCCCCCGCAAGTCCACCCTCAGGATCACGGGCAACCAAGTAGTGAAACCCTTCATCACGGATGTAGCCAGCAATGGCGTCAGCGGTCATGCTGACCAAAAAGGCTTCCGCCCCCAGACCTTGTGGGTGAAGGGTGAAGTAGCGAGCCACACCGGATATCAACGCGCTGATTTGCGGAGCATCGTGAACGGTGGCGGGTTGGATCGACAAAGACTTCATGCTCAAGCAATAAACCTAGGGTAACTTTTAACGGTACTCTAATTTTGACCGTTTAACCATCCCCAATATCGAAGTCGCGTGCGGCACCCGATCTCCCACCCAAGGGGGATGGCCCTTTGTCACCCGATTGAGCACACTGACGCCCGGCTGGCTCGCCTCCCTAGGCCAGCAATTTGACAGGATGCCGCCATGATTCCCCGCCCTATTGTTCGCCCCCATCCGATTCCATTTGCATCCCCATCGCAGCCAATGGTGTCTGCCACCAAAAACCAGGCCATCGTGCGCCGCTCACCGGTGATGGCTCGCGTGAGCGACCAGGGCCCGACGGTGACAGCCAAGTTTTTGGGTAACGGGGCACTCAGCGTTCAGTCCACCGAATCGGGGAAGCACTATCGCTTTCAAGGCCAAGGGCATTGCCTGGTGGTCGACCCCAGAGACATGTTGATGCTGGGACGCATTCCAGGCTTGCTGGTGCGTTGACCCCAGCCCAACCCGCGGCTCTGCGGTTAAAGTGACGCGGATGGACACCACGGTCACACTCACAGCGCCGCCAGATTTTGCGCAGTTTGATGCGCAACAGCGGGCACAACGGCAACAAGAGGTTGTTGCCGCCTTGCTCAAGATCTTGCCCACACGCAGCGTGCTGTGGACCGATGAGTCTGTCACCCCCTTTGAATGCGATGGTTTGACGGCCTACCGTCAGCGCCCCTTGGCTGTGGCCTTGCCTGAAACGCATGAACAAGTCGGCGCCGTGTTGGCCGCTTGCCATGCCTTGCAGGTGCCCGTCGTGGCGCGCGGTGCCGGCACGGGCTTGTCTGGCGGGGCCCTGCCCCATGTCATGGGCGTGACCCTGTCATTGGCCAAACTCAATCGCATCGTTCGCATTGATCCGTTGGCCCGCACGGCGGTGGTCGAATGTGGTGTGCGCAACTTGGCCATCAGTGAAGCGGCTGCGCAGCACGGGCTGTATTACGCCCCCGACCCCAGCAGCCAGATCGCCTGCAGCATTGGCGGCAACGTGGCCGAGAACGCTGGGGGCGTGCATTGCCTCAAATATGGACTGACCGTGCACAACGTGTTGCGCGTACGCGGCTTCACCATTGAAGGCGAGGTGCTGGAACTGGGTAGCGAAGCCCTGGACAGCCCTGGCCTGGACTTGCTGGCCGCCTTCATCGGCAGCGAAGGCTTGCTGGGTGTGGCCACCGAAGTCACGGTGCGCCTGCTACCCAAGCCGCAAGTGGCGCGCTGCATGCTGGCCAGCTTTGACGACATTGGCAAAGCGGGTGATGCCGTCGCCGCCATCATTGGTGCAGGCTTGATCCCTGCCGGCCTTGAAATGATGGACCGGCCCATGACCGTGGCGGTGGAGGACTTTGTACGCGCCGGCTATGACTTGAGCGCGGCGGCCATCTTGCTGGTTGAAAGCGATGGCACGCCCGATGAAGTGGACGAAGAAATTGCCCGCTTGACCGCCGTGCTGCAAGCCGCAGGCGCCACACGCCTGGATGTCAGCGAAACAGAGGCCCAACGCCTGCGCTTTTGGAGTGGCCGCAAAAACGCCTTCCCCGCAAAAACGCCTTCCCAGCCACAGGGCGCATCAGCCCGGATTACCTGTGCATGGATGCATCCATCCCTCGCAAACAATTGGCCACGATGCTGCATGCCATTGACGAGATGCAGGACACCTATGGGCTGCGTTGCGTCAACGTGTTCCATGCGGGCGATGGCAACTTGCACCCCTTGATTTTGTTCAACGCGAACGACCCTGATCAACTCAAACAGGCCGATGCCTTTGGCAATGCCATTTTGCGAACAGCGGTCTCACTGGGTGGCACCATCACGGGTGAACATGGCGTGGGAATTGAAAAGCTGGACGCCATGTGCGTGCAGTTCACCGACGCAGAGCGCGTGCA
>JBDKHX010000188.1:0-5649 GCA_039797415.1 Pseudomonadota bacterium
GGGTGATTGCTTGCGCATGGCCAGGATGTCCAAACGGGGATTTTCAATGGGCCCTGTAAATGCGATGGTGCCGCGATCAATACTGAGCTTTTGTCCATAAGCAACATAGCTGCCGCGTACCGCTTTGACGTTGCCTTGCAAAGAGGGGCGGTTGTTCGGCGTCGTGAACTTCAATTGCCCGGTCAGGTCGGTCTCCAGCCCACGCCCACGCAGGTGCAAGCGATCACCCAGATCAATGTCCACCGTTGCCAGCATCTTGCGCTTGCCCGCGGTTGAGCTTGTATCGTCTTCTTCGTCGATCGTCTTGCCAGGCCCGTTGATCACGTTCACATCGTCACCCACGGTCGGGGCATCAGACCGAGAAAAATCAAACAGGCCTTCGTTTACCAACACTTTGCCGCTTAATTGCACATCGGCTTCAGTCAGCACGGTTTTGGTCTGACCCGAAATCACCAAACGTCGGTCGATTCGCTGCAGCAAAGCGAACCGATCCGCTTGCAGCACCAAAGTGGCTTGCGGGCTGGCGCCCAAGACAGCATCCCCGGTCACCTGGATGCCCCCCCCTTGCGGCCCCCCTTTGGCCGTCAAACTGGTCAGATAGGCGTGATCGCCCTTCAATTCCAATTGAAGCTGCCCCTCTGTCAGGTTGACCCCCATCAGCGCATGCGCCAGTTGCAAGTTTTGCCCCTTGAGCGAGCCGCTGTATTGCGGGGCAGCCAAAGTGCCGCTCAGGTCAGCGCGACCATTGATTTGCCCTTGAAGGCGCCATCCCGCAGGCACCCAGGCAGCCCATGGTCTCAAGCTCCCAATTTGTAAATCCAGCTCTCCCGACAACAAGTCAGAACCCGAAGGCGGCTGCTGCATGTTGGACACGGTGACCGACTGTCGACCAGACAAGCGTCCCAACACGCTGCCCTCAAACACTTCGCTCAAGACCCAAACCCCATGGCTGGCGGCCAACTTGATCGATGCCACATCGATGCCCAGCTTCTGCACCGAGTTGCCTTCAATGCCTGGTTCGGACAAGGACAGATCGCCGGACAGTTTGGCCACATGTGCCTGAACCTGCCAAGGTTGGGCAGGGCTGTGCGACAAGCGCACTTCGCCCCCCACAGTGAGATCGCCTCCCCACCCCACTTGCGGCTGCCATTGCTTGAGCCATTCAGGGAGCAACAAGGGGTCGACCTTCAACCACGTCTTCAGTTGCACCAGGCCTTGCTCACCGGCCTGCCATTCAAACTCTTGCAGGGTCATGGGTACACCAGCCACATTCAGGCCGACAGGGCTGACACCGATTTGATCGCCCCCCTCAGCATGGTGCCAAGTCATGTCAAATGGACTCGCTTTGAGCCAGACACGCTGTGGCTGCGTATCTGTTCTCCAGATCAAATCCTCTATGCGGCCCCGCCAACCCTCCACCTGATTTCCCGCGGATAACAGCCGCCCGTTGACCGAAGCAGAGACGGTCATCGGGGCCGCGTTGGCCTTGGTTGGATGGCCTTGCACCGTCAAACTGGATCGATGATCCCGCGCCGTACCAGAGATGGTCCATTGCGCTTGATCCAACTGCAAGTGCGCCATCTGCAGCCCTGACACTTTGGCCTGCAGTTGGACGGGGGCATCCCAGTTGCTTGTCTGCATGGCCCATTGGGCTTGGCCTGACTCCAGCTTGGACAGCGCTTGCTCAGCCCATTGCCATTGAAGCTGATGGACTTGAACATCCCCTTGCGAACTGAATAGTGGCCATTGGCCTTGAAACTGGGCTTTGCCATCCACACGCCCATTCAAAGACCGAATGCCAACACCGCTGACCAATGTTTGCAATGACCGCAATGCCGGGGCATCGATGTCCAGTTGCCAATTTTGCTTGCCCTTGACTCTGGGCAGGCCATCATCGCCCAACCGCCAGGGAATGAGTCCTTGCCCAGCAATGCGGTTACCCGAGGCATTGAGGTCCAGACTCAACTCGGCCTGTGCCGAACCTTGCGTCACCCGCCATTGAGCTTGCCCTTGTAACGGGGTGTCCGCCAAAGTACTCGGCTCCAGATGCAACACAGCCTTGCCTGTCCATGACGAATTGGCATCCAGATCCAATTGCCCCTGCAATCGATTGGCACCGCCCCATGCTTGCGGCCACGGAAACCAAACCTGTGGATCAAAATCTTTGACCTGCAATTGCGCCTGTGTATTCCAGGTCCAGCGCTCTCCTGATTTTTCAGGTTGGGCGTAGGTGGCTACCCCCTTCAAGTTGGCCTGCGCGGCATCGGCCCGTAAGCTCAACGCATCAACCCGAACAGCGCCCCCCTGCCAGCCACCTCGAAGACTGGCCGTCACAGTCTGCGGACTGCTTCGCCCCCCTTTACCTGCAGCCAAATACTGCCCGGACAATTCGGAAGTCAAAGCCCAGGGAACACTCGCCCATCCCTGTCCTGCCTGCTTCAGACTATCGGCCACAGCACCGACGTCACCCGACAAGACCAAGGCCGGCGCCCGTCCATCAAGCGCCTGCAAATCCACATCCGTGACGTGCAACTGAAGTCGATTGGCACCCTTTACCGGCTTGGATGCGCGGCCATCCCAACTGCCATCCAAAGCCAACTGACTACCAGCCTGCCCAGGCAAGCCCGCCACGACATGCAGTTGCCCTGATGCCAACATGGCCGCTAGGGAAGAAGCCTGAGCAGCGCCAGGCAAAGTCGCCCGCCCTTTCAGTTGCCGAACAGGCAAGTAACCCGCCTGCCAGGGACCTGCCTGTGGATTCAGCACCTCTACCCTGGCTTGCAGGTCTGCGCCTTTGGCCTCCCAATCGATGGTTCCGCTCAAGGCGGTTTTGGGCAAGGATGCAAGCAAAACAGACAGATCAAATTGACGGGCCTTGGCATGCAAACTAGGCAAAGGCCACGGAGCCCACAATGCCAGCATCGCTTGCGCATCAAGACTTTGCTTGTGTTGAGCCCCTCCCACAAGGGTTTTGGCGCTGATGGACAAGGCCGTCAGCTTGCCTCGGGCGCTGACCTGTGCCTCTACCGGCAAGCTGGCACCCTGATCACCGTACACCCCGGTCGCACTGACATCAAGCTCCCCCAACAAACCGCGTTGGGTCAACACTTGGCCACGCCCCTTCAGGGTCCACGGGCCATACACAACCTTGGTAATGTCGGCGCGGTGCCGCAACTGCCCCAAATCCAGTCGCCCATCCAAATCCTGCAAAGCCCAGGGGCCCCATAGGCTACTTTCACCACGCCGCGCCAACACCTGGTCTACCGCAATGGTCAAGGGCAAGCGCAAATCGTAGGGATCTGTTGTTGGGGCTGGATGCGGATTGGGCACCCAATTGAGCTTGACCAAGCGAGCAGACAACTGTTGGGCATGCAGCCCCACATGCCATTGCGCGCGAGGATCCCAGTAAAGGCTCAAGCCTTGCCAGGCAGCATCATCCAGGCTCAGCAGTGAGCCTCTGGGCAAGTCGATTTCTACGCGGCGCGCACGAAAGTTGCCAATCAAGGCGCCCTCAGGCTCCCACACGCGGATGCCCGGCAAATGTAGCAACAGAGACTGGGTCACCCGTTCACTGTGCAGCAGCCCCCAAGCCACAACTGGCAGCCCCACGCACACCAACATCACCACAGGCAACAAGCCACGCCAAAACCACTTCACAGGCTGATCCCCACACTGAAGTGCATGCGCCATTGCCGCACATCTCGGCCATAGGCCCCGTCCAGCTTGAGGGTGCCCACAGGGCTACGCCACCGCAAGCCAGCGCCGTAACCCAGATTGATGTGCAGGTTCGCTGGGTTGGCCGCCGCATCACCCGCGTCCACAAACACGGCGCCCAACAAATTGGGGGTCGACTTCATCAAGGGGTGAGCCAGCTCGACACTGCCCGTCACCAATGAACGCCCACCGATGACCACGCCATCGGCTTTCACACCCAAGGATCGATAGGCGTACCCTCGAACCGACTCATCCCCACCTGCGCGAAACAACAAGGTGTCTGGCACGCTGACTTGATCACGGGCGATGACCTGTCCCCATTCGCCACGCGCTGTGGCAAACCAATTTGCAGGCAAAGGCAAATAGCCCGTCAAACGGGCATAGGCCCGCCCAAAATAGCCCGACGACTCAAGCGTTGCAAAGGAATGGCCAGCCGTCACGGCAACCGTCGTGGTCGTCCCACGTGTGGGCAAAATTTGGCTGTCTACGTCCCGAAAAATCCACTGCAGATTCAACTTCGGCATGTTGAAACTCCAGGTAGTCTGTCCGTTCCAGCCGCTCACCCTCACGCAAACGCCCCACTCGTAATCGCTGGCTGGTATTGACCGCATGAGCATCATCCACCAAGTAGGTGAATTGCCCAGACACCAGACCACGCCGACGTCCAGCCCAAGGGTGTGAGGTCAAATCCAACTGCAGATTGGATTCGTCACGGCCGATCTGCGCTTTGGTTTTGGCTTGCCAATTGATCCCAAACGGTTGTCGGTGCAAATGCTCCAAAGACACCCGAGGCCCGGTGTCACTGGATATACCAACACCCACCGTAGCCTGTTGCAATGGCATCTCATGCACCTGCACGACCACAGGCACAGCCGCAGCACTGGTCGGGTCCACATCGGTGGACACGAACACGCTGTCAAACAAGTTGATCTTTTGGATTCGGTCCTGCAAGTCAACCAACTGCGCCTCTTTGTAGGGCGCACCGCGCTTGAATGGCGACAGATGGGTAATCGCCGACGCAGGCTGACTCTTTAAGCCCTCGACCTGGATGTCACCAAAGAAAAACGCTGGGCCGCTGTCTGCAACCAAAAACAAGGTGGCCTCTTTGGTTTCGGCATCCACGGTCACCGAGGTACCGCTCCATGAGGCCGTTGGATACCCTTCAGCTCTGAGTTTGGCCAGCGTCGCATTTTTGGATGCAGACCACTCCGCCTGCCGAAACACTTGCCCCTGAGGCAGCCCCCAGGTGTCATTCAAAGATTGAACCAGTTCTTGAGCCGCCTCGTCATCTGACGCCAAGCGCTCATCCAACTCACCTTCAAAGATCAATTGCACCTTTTTAATCAACGTGCGTGGCCCTGGATCAATCTTGAGCAAGACAACCATGGGTTGGCTGCTGGTTGCATCGGTGACCCGGGTGGTGATGTTGGCTGAAAAGTAGCCCTCCGCCTCGATCAATGAGCGAGCCTGCTCCGGCGCAGATACGACCAAGCGGCGCAGTTCAATCAGGTTGATCTGATCACTACCGGCCTGAGGCTCGGACTGGAAACGCGCCAAGTCCAAGTAGGCGCGCAGCAAGTTGCGCAAATTCTTGGGTGCCTCGATGTCCAAACGCCACTGCGGTTGTGGCACCACCATGTCATCCACAACCGGCGCATCTGGCATGGCATGCGACTGTTCCTGCGGCGAGACCGCTTGCGCACACGCTGGCGCAGCAACCGTGCCCCCCAGCAAGGCACAAGTCACCCACAACCCCAGGTCTGGCCGCCAACGAATCATTTGCTCAGCAATCGCATCGCACCTTCCAGGCCCTGCAAGCTCAATGGGAACATGCGCCCCCCCATCAACTGCTGGATGATCGCAATGCTTTGGCGGTAAGACCATACCCCTTGCGGCTCAGGGTTGATCCACACGTGATGCGGGAAGGCATTGAGC
>JBDKHX010000189.1:0-4219 GCA_039797415.1 Pseudomonadota bacterium
GGCATCTCTTGCAAGATGGCCAGCGATGAGTAACCGGTTCCGAAATCGTCCAATGCGATCTGAATGCCATGGGAGCGGAATTCAGCCAGGATCTCTGATGCACGCTCACGGTCGCTCAAGGCGGCCGTTTCTGTGACTTCCAAAATCAATCGGTCAGGTGGGCAGTTTTCCTGCGCTAGCACTTGCAGCACGCTTTGTACAAACTTGGGCGTGGCCAAATCAAAGGCTGTGATGTTGACGGACACCCGCACAGAGCCATCGGACAAGGTCAACAAGAAGCGGGCGGCCTCACGAACGGCCCACATGGTCAACAAGTTGATCGCACCTGTGGCTTCAGCCTCCGCGATGAAGGCCCCTGGCGGAATCATGCCGCGCTCTGGGTGGCGCCAGCGAACCAGCGCCTCCAAGGACACGGTACGGCGAGACGGCAACTCCACCTTGGGTTGGTACTGAAGGACCAGTTCACCCCGATCAATGGCGCCTTCCAGGTCCAAGGTCAAGCCATATGCCAGTTGCTCGCGCTTCATGCGATCAGCATCAAACTGCGTCACCCGGCGATGGGCATCACACCATTGCAGCGCCACACGTGCCTCTTCGGTGATGCCAGAAGGCTGATCCATGCCAGCGGGGATCACCGCCACACCAATGTGCGGGTCCCAGGCAACGAACAGGCCCTTGTGCTCAAACCGCCGAGTGACAAACAAGCTCAGCTCCATGCGCAACTCAGCCGAGGGCGCACCAACAGTCACAAAACACAAGGTGCCGTCGTCCAAGGCTGCCACACGGTGCTGACCATCAATGGCAAGCAGCACGTAGTCGTTACGAGCGGCAAACCAGCGAGCCAACTCGTCTGCATAGACCTTGACCAGATCCGTCAAGGCGTCCCGAGGCAGGATCGACTCCAAAAAACCGAAGCGGTTCATCCGCAAAATCCACACTGCCAACCCTGGAGGCGGCACATCCGGCAGGCAGGTTCGCACGGCCTCCTCCAGCAAAGCCTGGTTGGGCATGCCATAGCGAGGATGGTGAGACACGGCATGGCGCAGTTGGGCCTCATAGGCCACACGCTGCTCCAACTCCTGCATGTGGTTGTCCTGGGCTTTATCGCGCTCACGACGGTCCTGATTGATCCGAAATGCCAGCGCTGCGGCCAATGCCAGCGCTTTGACCACACTGGCGTACAGCGCTGCCAAGGCGTAACCGGGGCCGATGTAACCCAACACCCCAAACGCGTTGACGATCAAGCCCATGAACTGGGCGATCATCCCGACAGCAATGATGCGAGGCATGGCGCCCTCATGCCAGTGCCGCAAGCAAATGCAGATCAGGATGAAGGGCACCACCACCGACACGAACTGAACGATCTGACTGATCTGAACAGCCAGCACCTCAAAGCCGATGGCCGGCAACAGCAGCAGACCGGCCAGCAAGATGATGCCTTTGACGATGCGGTCTTCAAGCAATTGCAGGGTCAGGATGCGGCGGAACACCAAGGCCGCAGCCATGATCCCGATCAGGATCCATTCAAAGGGGGGCAAGTTCAATACAGGGGTCGTGGGCCACAAAAAGGCAAAGGCATCGCCTTCTCGGGTACCGGTTGCCACCAGCACGGGTAACAACTCCACGATCAGCAGCACAGGCAGCGGATGACGCTGCATCACAGCCAAAAGTACGCCGCACACAATGGCAAATGCCAAGGCGCCGTAACAAAGTGCGCGGGCAAAGGCCAGTTGGCGCTCTTGCTGCGCGTATTGCTCGGGCTGCCACAGTTCAAACGCCACGGTGACCGAACCGTTGTTGCGCAAGTAGCAATGAAACTGCAACTGCCCTTGAGCAGGCACGTTGAGCGGCAAGATCAAACGAGGGTATGGCACCGCTCGATCACTGTATGGGCGTTGATCGCCCATTCGATGGACTTGTGTCACGCCAGCAGAATCGCGGGTGACGCAATCGACCTGATCCTGAAAAGGCTCCGCCACCACCAACCAGCGCAACTGGGCTGTATTGGCGCTGTTGTGCACCACGCCTCGGGTCCAGACCCCTTCAGGCGGGAAGCCCAAAGCACGGACACCCTCAGCGGCCAAGGCCCATGCGCCGTCCTCTCCTGGGACGACCAAGTCGCCATCCATCGGTATGAGGCGCTGCACTTCCCTGGCGTCAATGCGAACTTGCTCACCCAGTCCCGGTGACACGGCCACATCCAAAGCAGGCGCGAGCGCTGCCGCAGCCGGGCTCAAGCCCAGCAAGCTGCAACACATCAGAACCAAAATGGACAAATACCGTGACATCAATCCGACTGTTTCTCCGTGGGGACGAGCGGCTCCCGCCCACTAGGTGGAGATCGTTATATCGGAGGCATTCAGCCCTTCTTGAGCCTGATACGGGTCAGGCAGACTCCTCGTCTTCCCCTAGTGCATCCCCAGGAAGGAGCGCCTGAGTCTGCGCATCAGGCATGGCTTCAACCTGTTTGAGTGCGCGTCCCATCACACGGGTACGGGTCTCCACAGACGAGATGACGTTGCTGGCTTCGTCCAGCTTCTTGCGTGTTTTGGCCAACACGTCGCCAAACTTGCCAAACTCCGTCTTGACGGCACCCAGCACCTGCCAGACCTCGGACGAACGCTTCTCCAGCGCCAATGTCCGAAAACCCATTTGCAAACTATTCAAAGTGGCCAACAAGGTGGTCGGGCCAGCCAGCATCACCCGGCACTCACGCTGCAGGGATTCGACCAAGCCTGGGCGACGCAGCGCTTCGGCATACAGCCCTTCGGTCGGCACAAACAAAATAGCGAAGTCAGACGTATGCGGTGGCGCCAGGTATTTGTCCCGAATGGACTTGGCCTCCAGTCGCAGGCGTTGCTCGATGGCTTTGCCCGCCACTTCAACGGCAGCCACATCGGCACGGTCTTGTGCATCCAGCAGGCGCTCGTAATCCTCGCGAGGGAACTTGGCGTCGATGGGCAACCAAAGCGGGTTGTCCGCATCGTCACTGCGCCCCGGCAGGCGGATCGCAAACTCAACGCGGGCACCGCTACCCGGCACCGTTTCGACGTTGACCGCGTATTGCTCAGGCGTGAACACCTGTTCCAACAGGCCTGCCAACTGCACTTCGCCAAAAATACCGCGCGTCTTGACGTTGTTCAACACGCGGTTGAGCGAGCCCACGTCGCTGGCCAAGCGCTGCATTTCACCCAGCCCACGGTGGACCAGTTCCAGGCGTTCGGCCACCTGCTTGAAGCTTTCGCCCAGGCGGGCCTCCAAGGTGGCGTGCAGTTTCTCGTCCACCGTCTGGCGCATTTGCTCCAGCTTCTTTTCGTTGTCGGCCTGCAAGGCCTGCAGACGGGTTTCAACCGTGGTCCGCACCTCGCCCAGTCGCCGGTCATTGGCTTCAGACAGCAGGCGAAGCTGCTCCGTCATGCCCTCGCCCACTCGGCGCAAGGCCGCTTCTTGCGCTTCGTTGAAACGCGCCAAGGCCAGGGATTGCGCCTCGCGCAGGGCGGAGGCCTGTTGACCTTGCTGGTGCGTGGTGTCACGCAAGGTGTCCGTCAGCCCCTGCTGCATCGCAGCCAGTTGCGTGCGAAAGCTATCGAGCTGTTCGTTCTGGGTGCGGGTGGCATCACCTTGCTGCGCCAGCACGGTTTGCTGAAACAGACCAATGTGCGCTGCCAACTCCTGCTTGGTGCCACCAGCACTGCGAGCCAACTCGTCACGGAACTCGCGCTCCAACTGATCGCTACGTTGCCGCAGCTCCTGACTCAGGTCGGCCCCCAACTTCAGCACCGCTTCGTCGTTTTGACGCTGAGGGCGCAGGGCCAGCCATAACAACAGTGCCAGATTCAGCACCAGCAAAATCAAAGTGATCCAGTTCATGTGTGCATTGTCTCAGAGGCCCCCACATGAAAAAGGCCGCCCGAAGGCGGCCTGTCGAAAGCGAATCTAGCGGCTCAGGCTTGCAGTTCAAGCTTCAAGATGCGACAGGTGAACATGCGCACCCGTCTTGAGGCGAATCTCTTCAGGTGTCACGCCCGGTGCCAGCTCCACACACTTGAAGCCCTCGGGGGTCACGTCCAGCACGCACAGCTCGGTGATGATGCGGCCCACAACGCCCACGCCGGTCAATGGCAGCGTGCACTTTTGCAGCAGCTTGTGCTCGCCGTTTTTGGCGGCGTGTTCCATCAGCACCACCACACGGCCCACACCTGCGACCAAGTCCATGGCG
>JBDKHX010000190.1:0-4213 GCA_039797415.1 Pseudomonadota bacterium
ATAGCTTTGCAAGCGGTCATAGCGCTGCTGCAGCAGGTCCTTGACCTTCAGGTCAGACACTTGGCGGTACGCGTCATTCAATGCACGCTTGAGGTTGGCACAAGCCTGTTTGTGGTCACGGTGTGCGCCACCAACGGGTTCATTGATGATCTTGTCGATCAGGCCCAGCGCCTTCAAACGATGCGCCGTGATGCCCAGGGCTTCTGCCGCGTCCGAGGCACGGTCTGAGGTCTTCCACAAAATGGAAGCACAACCCTCAGGCGAAATCACCGAGTAAACCGAGAACTGCAGCATCAGCACCTGATCGGCCACACTGATGGCCAAGGCCCCACCGGACCCACCCTCACCAATGATGGTGGTGATGATGGGCACTTCCAGTCGTGCCATTTCAAAAATGTTGCGGCCAATGGCTTCAGACTGGTTGCGCTCTTCCGCGCCGATGCCTGGGTACGCGCCGGGTGTGTCGACAAAAGTGAACACGGGCAGACCGAATTTTTGCGCCGTCTCCATCAAACGCAAGGCCTTGCGGTAGCCCTCAGGGCGAGACATACCGAAGTTACGCATGGCGCGCTCTTTGGTGTCGCGGCCCTTTTGATGGCCCAGCACCATGCAAGGCTGACCGTTAAAGCGAGCCAGGCCACCCACGATGGACAAGTCATCCGAGAAATGACGGTCGCCATGCATTTCCTGGAAGTCGGTGAACAGCTCGTTCACGTAGTCCAAGGTGTAAGGACGTTGGGGGTGACGGGCAATCTGCGTCACCTGCCATGGGGTCAGGTTGGCGTAGATGTCCTTGGTCAGTTGCAGGCTCTTCTTGCTCAGGCGGTCGATCTCTTCCGAGATGTCGACAGCTGATTCGCTCTGCACGTAACGCAGTTCTTCAATTTTTGATTCGAGCTCAGCAATCGGCTGCTCGAACTCCAGAAAGTGTCGCTTGCTCATGGCAATTTATCCTCTATCAAGCCGGGCTTGGTATCACTCTTCAGCGGGCACAGGATCCAGACTGCGCCACAAATACCAAGTTCCGACGGTGCGGTAAGGCGCCCAGGCCTCTGCAATGTCTCGCGCTTCAGCACGGGACACAGGTTCACCACTGAAATAATTTTGGCTGATGCCTTTTAATAAACCCAGATCATCCAAAGGCAGCACATTAGGCCGCATCAGGTGGAAGATCAAAAACATTTCCGCCGTCCAGCGACCAATGCCACGAATGTCCACCAATTCTTCAATGATGGCTTCGTCGTCCCAGCTCTCCCACTGAGCCACGTGAACCGTGCCTTCGTGAAAGTGTTTGGCCAAGTCCTGCAAATATTCAACCTTGCGCGCCGACAAGCCTGCGCCACGCAGCTGCTCGACAGACAAGGACATCACAGCAGTCACGGACAAGGGGTTGCGCGAGTCCTGCGGGCCGTAACCCATGACACCGAGCAACCGCTCCCAAACAGATTGAGCAGACTTGATCGAAATTTGCTGACCAACGATAGAACGCGCCAGCGTCGTGAACGGATCACGACGGCTGTACAGACGTGCCTCGCCATGTTCGGCGATCAATTTGCGCATGACACGGTCGCGCTTGGACAGGTGCTTGCACGCCTCGTCCCAAAACGGAGGCGTGACCCGCGTGGACTGTCCCAACGCGGCATCACCGGGCAGACTAGACGGAGCTGGCTTCACGCTTTTACCCAAGTCGTCCCCTGTGCACTGTCTTTCAAGACAATGCCTTGTGCCAGCAAGTCCTGACGGATGCGATCGGCCTCGGCAAAGTTCTTGGCGGCTTTGGCTTGTGCTCGTGCAGCAATGGCTGCATCAATGGCGGCGGCATCAACGCTGTCACCGGCGCCACCTTGCAAATAGGCACGAGGTTCTTGCTGCAACAAGCCCAACACACCAGCCAGGCCCTTGAGCAAAGCGGCATGCTCAATCGAACGCGTACGGTTCACTTCGGCAGCCAGTTCAAACAAGATCGACACAGCAATAGGCGTGTTGAAGTCTTCGTCCATGGCCGCTTTGAAGCGGGCCGCGTGGTCTTGAGTCCAGTCGATGGTAGACGTGTCTACACCCGACAGATCAATCGTATCCAGTGCCGTGTACAAACGGCGCAGACCTTGGCGCGCATCATCCAATCCAGCGTCGCTGTAATTGAAGGGGCTGCGGTACTGCACACGCAGCATGAAGTAGCGAACCGTTTCACCGTCGTAGCTCTTGAGCACATCACGGATGGTGAAGAAGTTACCCAATGACTTGGACATCTTCTCGTTGTCAACATTCAGGAAGCCGTTGTGCATCCAGTAATTGACAAAGCGCTTGCCGGAGGCACCTTCGCTCTGAGCGATTTCGTTCTCGTGGTGAGGGAACTGCAAGTCCAAACCACCGCCGTGGATGTCGAACTGCTCACCCAGCAAAGCGCAGCTCATGGCCGAGCACTCGATGTGCCAACCAGGGCGCCCTGCGCCAAACACTGATTCGTACTTGGCATCAGCAGGCTCTTCTGGCTTGGCCGACTTCCACAGCACAAAGTCCAGCGGGTCTTGCTTGCCATCGTCCACAGCCACGCGCTCACCGGCGCGCAATTGGTCCAGCGACTTGCCCGACAACTTGCCGTAACCATCAAACTTACGAACGGCGTAATTGACGTCACCATTGCCTGCACGGTAAGCCAAGCCTTTGGATTCAAGCTTGCCGATCATGTCCAGCATCTGGCCCACGTATTCCGTGGCACGCGGCTCGTGATTGGGCATCTCGATGCCCAAAGCACCGATGTCAGCATGCATGGCCGCCGTCATCTCATCCGTCAACTGGCGGATGGTGATGCCACGCTCAACCGCACGGCGGATGATCTTGTCATCGATGTCGGTGATATTGCGAACGTAGTTGACTTTGTAGCCCGAGGCTTTGAGCCAACGCTGCACCACGTCAAACGACATCATCATGCGGGCGTGACCGACGTGACAGAAGTCATAAATCGTCATGCCGCAAACGTACATACCCACTTGGCCTGGCACCAGGGGTTCAAAGGTTTCTACCTGACCGGTCAGGCTATTAAATAAACGCAAACTCATGGGAATGGGGGCTATCGCGGCGCAAACAAGACACACTTACAACAAAGAGCGACCCTGTCGGCCAAGTCGGGAAAGCACAGGGAGGCTGACCCAGACCGCTCAGATACAATTGATCGAGTATACCGGCCCGCCTGAAAACTGGCTTTGCGGCGGACCAAACCGATGGTCGGGCACCGCGTTTGACGCCCGACATTCAAACCCACCGGACACACCATTACATGCCATCGATCGCGCAACTTGCAGGACTACGATTGGTCAGCCGTGCAGCCAAAATGCTCGCTGTTGCCACCCTCTCCGTGACCGCTGTGTCTGTATTGGCAGACGATATTGCAGATGTGCAGAAACTGCTGTCAGCAGGAAAGAATCCTGAGGCACTGCAAAAGGCAGATCAATACCTGTCCGCAAAACCCAAAGACCCGATGATGCGCTTCCTCAAAGGCATCAGCTTGTCTCAAGCCGGGCGCACCACCGATGCCATCGCGGTCTTCGTCAAACTGACGGAAGACTATCCAGAACTGCCTGAGCCATTCAACAACCTGGCCGTTCTGTACGCGCAGCAAGGTCAGTACGACAAGTCGCGCAATGCGCTTGAGATGGCCATTCGCACCAACCCAAGTTACGCCACTGCGTATGAAAACCTGGGCGACGTGTACGCCAAGCTGGCCAGCCAGGCCTATTCCAAAGCCTTGCAAATCGACACCAAGTCGAACGTGGCCCCCAAGTTGGCCATGATCAAGGATCTGTTCCCCCGTGAGCGCAACAGCCTGATCGCGGCAGCTGGTGGCAGCGCAGCCCCCATCACACCGGCACCTCAACCCGTCAAACCTGCTGCCCCCGCACCGCAGGTTGTCGCAGTCGCCCCTGCACCCTTGCCAGCACCAGTCGCCATCAAACCTGCGCCTGTCGCACCCGTTGCGCCTGTTCAACCTGTGGTCAAGCCGAGCCCTGCGCCCGCACCCGTTGTGGCTGCAGCCCCCACGCCCGAGCCTAAGCCCGCAGTTGCCAAGGTCGAAGCCAGCTCTGGCAAAGAGCGCGATGTGGATGCCGCCATTCGCGCTTGGGTCAATGCCTGGAGCAAAAAAGACCTCAAAGGCTACTTCGCCTTTTATGGCCGAGACTTCAACCCCGGCAAACCTCGCAAAGCCTGGGAAGAT
>JBDKHX010000191.1:0-4211 GCA_039797415.1 Pseudomonadota bacterium
TCCTACTACCGCAAGCGCTATTTGTTGATGCGCAGCGCCATGGGCCTGGCGATCAAGGATCTGGATGACACGTATCGTGTCGGATTCAGCACCATCAGCGATACCGGTGCAACCGATGGCACCAAGTATTTCCGTGACGTCAAAGACTTCGATACCACGCAGAGATCGAACTTTTACTCCAGTCTCTACACATCGTCTCCAACGGGGTCCACACCACTGCGCGCAGCCTTGAGCAAGGCTGGCCGTTATTACGCCAACAAGGTATCCGGCCAAGGGTATGACCCGGTCCAGTACTCCTGCCAACGCAACTACACCTTGCTGTCAACCGACGGCTACTGGAACAACAATGACGAAAGCGCGACCTACGGGCCGTTTCAGCTGACGTCAGATACAAACGTTGGCAATCAAGATGCGGATGAAGCCCGCCCCATGCGAGACGCCAGCGTCTCGACCACCAAGGTTGTGACCACATACACCGCACCGGCAACCAGTGACTACAAATCCAGCAACCAGTCAGCCAAGCAGCAATGGAAGCGGCAAGTCACGATTACCGACACGAGCAAGGGCAAAGGTAGCTGCAGCGGCTCAACCTATCGCCAACGAGTCTATTGGCAATACGCTGACCAACTGAAGTACCGCTACTTCTCGACGCCGCAAGAGGGTACGCTGGCTTATACCAGCACCGTCACCACGATTGAAGGGGGCACCCCATCGGCGCCTGTCAACACGACCCCTGCCGTTCAAGGTAGCTGGACCAATGCCGCGGGCGCATCCGCAACACCCTATGAATACGGCGATACCGGCACACCGGCCTCTGGCGCTTATGTCACCAACACCGGCACCGTACTGTCAAGCACCTGCGTGGCGGCCAAGGCCAGCGACAGCTATGGCACAGCCACAGCATCTGGGACATGGGGGGCCTGGTCGGGCTCGTTGACCTACAGCAACGTCAACATCACCACCACCAGCAGCTATACCGCGTCAGAACCCAAAACCACCGTTTCACACACGGGTGGCTCTGACGACACTTTGGCCGACGTCGCAGAGTATTACTGGAAGAACGACCTGCGTAATTCGACGCTGGGCAACTGTACATCCAGCAGTTCAGGCAGCAGTCGTGACGTCTGCAGCAACATCGTCCCCAAGACCGATGACGACGCGAATGCCAAGCAGCACATGAACACCTTCACCATCGGTTTAGGTGTCAGCGGCACGCTGACCTACGACAAGTCGTACTGGACTCAAACAACCGGAGACTTCAACGATCTCAAGCTGGGTACCAAAAATTGGCCCAACGCCAAACATGGTGGCGCAGGGGTCAACATCGACGACCTGTGGCACGCAGCAGTCAACGGCCGAGGCCGCTACTACTCGGCCCTCAATGCCAGTGACCTGACCGATGCCATCACCAGCGTTTTTTCCGGCCTTGACTCCGACCCTGGCTCCGCGGCTGCGGCCGCAACCAGTACGCTGGAGCTGGTGTCTGACGGCAACAACCTGCTGTTCAGCGCAAGCTACACCACCAACATCTGGACAGGCGATCTCAAAGCATATGCCATTGATGGCAAAGCCAGTATCTCGGCCACGCCCAGTTGGTCAGCACAAGAAGAGCTGGACAAAGTCACTTACAGCGATCGAAAGATCTATTTCAAAGGCACCTCTGGCCTGACCCTTTTTGAGTACGGCAACCTCACCAGCACGCAAAAGGCGCTCTTTGACAACCTATGCAGCAAGTCCAGCGTGGCAGATCAATGTGCCGAACTGACAACCGACGAACTGACGGTAGCCAATAGCGGAACCAACCTGGTCAACTATCTGCGTGGAGACCAAACCTACACAGTCAAAACCGGCAGTGATCCGTCTACGCTTGCCCCGCTCTACCGCCAGCGGGTGAATATCCTGGGGGACATCATCAACGGTGCGCCGGTCTATGTCGGCAAGCCTCCCTTCAATTACGAAGACGATGGCTACGCGGACTTTGCTGTCACAAACCGAAGCCGCAAACCGATGGTCTACATCGCCGCCAACGACGGCATGCTGCATGCCATTTCAGCGGATGACGCCGATGGTGGCAAGGAAATTTGGGCGTACGTGCCCACTGCCGTCATGCCCAACATGTACAAGCTGGCAGACAAGGGTTACGGAGGCAAACACCAGTACTTCGTCGATGGCGCTCCCGTCATCGGTGACGTCAAGATCGGCGGCGCTTGGAAGACCATCATCGTTGGTGGCCTGAACAAGGGCGGTAACAGCTATTACGCGCTGGACATCACGGACCCCAGCAACCCTGTCATGCTGTGGGAGTTCACCGATGCCAACATGGGCCTCACCTTTGGTAACCCAATCATCACCAAACGCAAAGATGGCACATGGGTCGTGGTCGTCGCCTCGGGCTTGAACAACACATCGGGCGACGGCAAAGGCCACCTGTACGTTCTGGATGCAGCAAACGGCGACAAACTACTGGACTTGCCCACCACAGCAGGCTCCAGCGCGTCGCCAAGCGGTCTGTCCAAGATCAATGCCTGGATTGACAAGATGGCTGACAACACCGCGTTGCACTTTTATGGTGGTGACATGCATGGCAACGTCTGGCGCTTTGACACCGACAAGCGATACGGCGCAGCCGCATCTGCCCTGCAATTGGCCACATTGCAAATTGACAGCAGCACACCGCAACCCATCACAACCAAACCTGTGACGGCGATGGTTGGCAGCAACGCAGTGGTGGTGGTCGGCACCGGCCGTTACATGGGTGAATCGGATATCACGGACAAATCCACACAAAGCATTTATGCCATTCGTGACCCCCTGGGCAGCACGGGGTGGGGTGATGTCCGTGCAGATTCGACCAACTTTGTAGAGCAAACCCTGACGCTCAACAACGTCGACCCAGTCAAAGCAACCAGCGCCTCCATCACAGCCAACAAGGTCGACTGGACCAAGGGCGGCTGGTGGGTGGATCTGCCTCAGGAGGGCGAGCGCATTGCTGTCAACATGGGCTTGCAGCTGGGCACACTGGCCATCGGATCGGCCATTCCGAACGGGGATGCGTGTTCTTCAGGTGGCTCGTCGTGGCGCTACTACCTGAGCGTCGGGACAGGATCCTCCATCGCTGACGCGGATGCTGGCGCCCGCTGGAGCCCTGACACCCTGATTGTCGGCATCAGTTGGATCAAAGACGCCGACGGCAACGTTCGCACGATCTACCAAGACAGTAAGGGTGACCTGAAAACCGAAGTCCCCCCCACCAATCCAGGCAGCTCCTCGGGTTTGGCTCACCGCAGCTCGTGGCGCGAACTGGTAGATTGAGAAGCGGATGCGCCGAGCGCTATTGGCGTGTGCGTCGCTGTCCATAGCGGCGCATGCATTGACCTTCACCCTGCTGCCCAGCCCTGAGCGGGCAGTCTTGGTTCGCGCCAAAGCCGGCTCATCAAACACGTGGCAAATGCGTTTGGCCGCCTCAACCCCGCCTCCAACAAGGCAGGAGACGGCACCCGTCATCACCTCGCCAGAAGGCAGTCATGATGCACCCATCGTGGAGCCGGAACCGCTGCAGGCAGAACCTGAGCTGCCTGCGATGAACATCATCGAGCAGCCCAAGGCGGACACATCGGAGCCCCCCGCACCACCAGACAAGGGCGGCGCAGCAGGTGACCCAGCGGGGTTGACGGAGTACATCCCCCGACCCCAATTGAGCTTGCCGCCGGTTCCGCAAAGAACGGCCATCATCGTTCCGCCTTCAGGCAACTACCCCACGGATCGCATCGTCGGAACCCTCTCGCTTTACATCGATGAAACAGGCACCGTTCACCATATCCTGTCCAGCGGCGCGCCGATGCCGCCAGAGTTTGAGGAAGCAGCCAAACAAGCGTTCATGCCCCTGACTTTCAGGCCGGGCATTTTGAATGGCATCCCCGTCAAATCGCGCATCCGTATTGAAGTTGTCTTTGACAACACCCCCCTACCCGACGCCACCGTCAAGCCACAAGACTCAAGCAACCGGCCCTGAGGCTTGCCGCGTCAACGCCTCATCCAGCACCTCAATCCAGTGTTTGACTGGCGTGTTGGTGCCACTTTGCAAATGCACGATGCAGCCGATGTTCGCCGAGGCAATCACGTGTGGCTCGGTTTCTTCCAAGGCTTTGAGCTTGTCGTCTCTCAACTGACGAGACAACTCTGGCTGCGTCACACTGTATGCGCCACCGGCC
>JBDKHX010000192.1:0-4204 GCA_039797415.1 Pseudomonadota bacterium
TCCGGATCGAGTCCCCGGCGCACAACGCGTCGGGCGAAGCCCGTGATTATAAGATTGCAGGCGAGGCAATACGCAAATCACCTCAACCCGTCGCCGCAGCCCGTTAACGTGCTGCCAGTGCGGCGATATCAGCGGCCGTCAAAGCCCGGTTGCTGAAGAGCAAATCGTCAATCACGCCAGGGAACACATAGCCTTGAGGGGATGCTTCGACCTTCCCGACACCGTCGTCTGGCCATTCAAAGCCATACGTAGTCAAACCACCCAGAAAGTAAGGCTCGCATGATTCGTTCAACTGAGAGCGCGTCGATTCAGTGGGTGGATCTTCAGGGTCACCCTTCGGCGGCACATCCTTGTTGCGATCTTGCTCCAGAACCAGTTGGCCATCGACATACATCGCCACCATGACCAGTTCTTTGCCATTGACGGGCTTGATCTGATAGACCACCGCAATGTGGTGCCACGCGTCCGGCGTCAAAGGCGCAGGCGCCTTCATCACGAAATCAGGCACGGGTGAATAAGTGCCATCCGGATACAGCGAGATGGTGGGATAGCCGTCGACCAAGCGGAGATGGAAGGACGCTGACTTCAAGCTCCCTACGGGATCTTGCGTGCCAAACAGATGGTAGGTCTCGCCCGACTCTATCTTGTCGGCCTTGATCTGCAAAGCGACGGTCATGCGGTGGTCCAGCTTGCCACCGGGGGTGAAGTTGGCGTATGGACTGAACGAGAGCACCCGCCCTGGACAGGAGGCCCACTTCTTGTCACCGCCAAGCAGCCACGCATAGCTTTGCGTTTTGCTAGGGTCAAACCGCAAGCCTTGGCCTGTTCGACCAGCGTCTTGGCTCACGACACAAGTGAGAGAGCCACCAAAACAAGCCCGAAGGGTTTGATCCGTCGAACCAAATTCCACAGGCAAAAAAGAGAGCCCCCGCAAACTACCATCATCGTTATCAAACGACCACGTATAGGCCACACGCCCTTCGGCATCCAAGCCTCGGACATTGGATGTGGACGCCGCCGCATCCGAGTTGGAACCGCCACCGCCACACCCGATCAGGGCTGCAGCGCACACAGTGGTGAAAGACAGGCGGACAAAAGACAGGCAATTCACAGCAGACCTTGCGATTTATGGAGCGGGTGATGGGAATCGAACCCACGTATCAAGCTTGGGAAGCTGGCGTTCTACCATTGAACTACACCCGCTCAAAAGGTGCTGTTGACTGACCTTGTCAGATCAGCGCCCGATTCTAGCTTTGATCGGCTCAGTTGGAACGACCTCGTGCCATTGGCACCACGTCGCCCCAAGCAAGCCGGGAAATTCTCATCGCCCAATATGAGAATCATGCCGGGATCAAGCGATCTCGCACTCGCCTGGCGCCTAGCAATAACCCTCAACCCCATGCCCAGACGCCGGCATCTCAGCGGTATCGGCGCCCTTATTCAAGGGGATCCATAAAAGGGAAAACCCGCAGTCAACATCAGAACCACCGGAGTGAGGCGACAATCACCCCCCATGTCGACACCGCAAACCCCACCCGAAACCGACTCCGACACCACCGAACGCGTGCTGCCGGAACATGCCCGCACCATCCGCAGTTATGTGATGCGTGCCGGACGAACCACCGAAGGCCAAGCCCGTGCATTGGCCGATCTGGGCCCGATCTATCGCATACCGTTTGACAAGGCCGTGTTGGACACCCAAGCCGCCTTTGGCCGCCAAGCACCTGTGGTGCTGGAGATTGGCTTCGGCATGGGCGATGCCACGGCCAAAATTGCGCAAGCCCTGCCAGACACCAACTTCATCGGCTGTGAAGTGCATGAACCCGGCGTCGGCGCCCTGCTCAAGCACATTGGCGAG
Source organism: Pseudomonadota bacterium (assembly GCA_039797415.1). Lineage (GTDB taxonomy): Bacteria > Pseudomonadota > Gammaproteobacteria > Burkholderiales > Burkholderiaceae_C > Aquabacterium. Next base: position 1,859 of record JBDKHX010000192.1, read on the forward strand.
ATGGGCCTGACCAATCTGCGCTTGATTCAGCACGATGCCGTGCAAGTGCTGGAACACATGATCGCCGACCAGTCCTTGGCGGGTGTGCACATCTTCTTCCCGGATCCTTGGCACAAAACCCGTCACAACAAGCGCCGCTTGATCCAAGCGCCCTTGGTTGCCCACTTGGTGACCAAGCTCGCCCCTGGCGGCTACATCCACTGCGCGACCGACTGGGAGCCCTACGCCCAGCAAATGCTGGAAGTGCTCGGCGCCAACCCCGATCTCGTCAACACGTCGCAAGCTTATGCCGACAAACCGGCCTACCGGCCTTTGACCAAGTTCGAGAACCGCGGCCTCAAGTTGGGCCACGGCGTGTGGGATCTGGTGTTCAAAAAACGCTGAACAACCAGCCGTCAACCTAGGGGAAAGAGTGGCAATAGGACCGTTTTGATGGGCCTACTCCCCTAGACGGCACACCATCTAAGCGCTAGGCTTTTCTCCAGTCACAGACTGGAGTCAGCCGTGAACGCTTACCACTCTGAATCTCACCAGATTGATGACGCAGATCGTCTGCCCCTACCGTGGGTAGACGAAGGCCAACAAGTCGCCACCCTGGCTGACTTGGGGCTGCACGAGGCCGATTGGCCCCTGGTCAAAAAACGCTGCCAGCCTTGGGTTCAAGGCGTCCGCCAAGACCCTGCGGCCTTTTGGGCGCTCGAATCGCTACTGCAGGCCTTCCCCCTATCCAGCCAGGAAGGATTGGCCTTGATGCGCTTGGCCGAGGCCCTGCTGCGCGTCCCTGATCCAGAGACCATGGCCCTGTTGCTGTCGGACCAACTGTCCCAAGCCGACTTCAGCCATCACCACAGCACCACCGCTGGGTCGCACCCTGTTTTTGAAAGCCTCAGCACCAAGGTGCTGCATCTGGCATCTCACGCCATGCACGGTGACGAGAGCAGTTTGCTGCATCGCCTCAGCCAAAAAACGGTGGTCACGGCCACGCTGCACGCCCTGCAACTGCTGGGTCAACAATTTGTGCTGGGCCAAACCATTGAAGACGCCATCCAGGCCGCGCAAACACAAACCACGCGCGATGCCCAGCAACAAGCGACCACCACGTGGAGCTTTGACATGCTGGGCGAAGGCGCCCGAAACTGGGCCGATGCCGATCGCTACCTCGCCGCCTATGAGTTTGCGCTGAACACCATTGCGCAGACCGAGTGGTACACCCCCGGCCCCCGGCACCTGCACCACCGCCCAGGCCTGTCGATCAAGCTATCAGCCCTGCACCCGAGGTTCGAGGCCCCGCTGCGTCAACAAGTCATCCAAGACCTGATCCCCCGGTTGATGCCCTTGGTGCGCCTGGCAGCCGAGCAAGACATCTTGCTGACCATCGATGCAGAAGAGTCCCACCGACTGGAGTTGCAGCTAGCCATCTTGACCACCCTCGTTCAGAACCTGCACACCGAGGGCAAATGGACGAAGTGGGATGGCTTGGGCTTGGCCATTCAGGCCTACCAGCACCGGGCCATGCCCATGATCGATGCTGTGCTGGATCTGGCATCCACCTACGAACAGCCTTTGACGATCCGACTGGTCAAAGGCGCCTACTGGGACGCCGAGATCAAGCGCGCCCAAGAGTTGGGGCTGGATGGCTACCCTGTCTTCACGCGCAAGGCGCACACGGACCTGTCTTACCTGGCCTGCGCCAAGCATTTGCTGCAAAACACAGCACGGGTCTTTCCACAGTTTGCGACGCACAACGCGGCCACCATCGCGGCCGTCCTGCACTTGGCGGACCAAGCCCAGGTTCCGCCATCTGCATTCGAGTTTCAGCGCCTGCACGGCATGGGTGAACGCATTTACCAAGCCGTCAGAGACACCGATAACAGCAACCCCGCAGTTCGGGTCTACGCCCCCGTGGGGCAGCACAAAGATCTGCTGGCCTACTTGGTGAGGCGCCTGCTGGAGAACGGTGCGAACGCCTCATTTGTCCATCAAATGGCTGACCCTGCCGTATCGTTAGACACCTTGTTGATGTCGCCCGCGCACATGGCGCATAACCATGCTGAACAAGGCATCAACCCCATCCCTCACCCCGACGATTTGTACGGCCCAGGGCGCCGTAACGCATCAGGTCTGGACTTCAGCACCCAGGCGCACCGTCACAGCATTGAGGCATCCTGGGCCTTGCCTGCCCTGCCTTCGCCCAAACCGAACGACAAGAGCACGGCAGATGCGGCCATGCACACGCTGCATCAGGCCTGGCCACAGTGGGAGGCCACACCGCTAGATTCGCGCTGCCAAGCCTTGCTGGAAGCGGCCCTGGCCATGGAACAAGACATGGCCTCGTGGATTGCCGAC
>JBDKHX010000193.1:0-4175 GCA_039797415.1 Pseudomonadota bacterium
CACCGAGAACCAGTCCAGGGCGGCCCCCAGGCTGCGTTGCAAGATCGGCAGCGCAAAGGCCGCCAACACAGCCAATGCCGGCAAGGCTTGGAGCAAAGCTCGGTCATTGCTGCCCATGGCCACCGAAGCCCCCAAACCGACCAACATCGACAACAGAGGCACGGCGATATGCCGCCGAGTGGTTTGACGACGCCAGTGCCAAATGGTCAAAGCGGCCAGCGGCAAGGTGGGCCAGGCAAACCAGGTCAACAAGCTGGCCATGTCGCGCAGCGCCAAACCCCGATCGAGCCGCCAGGACCAACCAGGCAAGCCGAGCTGGCTCAGGGCTGTGGCCAAGGCCGCAGCCAACGCCAAGGCAGCCAGGACCCAAGCCAGGTGCTTGCGCATTTCATCTTGGCGTGACCGCCCGCAAATCAACAAGCCAGACGCGCCCAGCATCAAGGCAACCGTGGGGCTGCCGCTTGCGGCCATGATCGGCAGACTGAACAAGGTGGCCAGACGCGCTTGCGTTGGGCGTGTTTGGGCTGCAGCCAGGCTGTAAAGAAAAAGGGTGCCGCCGGTCAGTTGCAATAACTCTGGCGTGGTTTCATGCCCCAACTGCAACAGTCCCAAGGTGGCGATCAGCGCCAGTAGGGCGCCGTCAGCCACAGCGCGCGCGTAGTCAGTGGGATCAGCCTCGCCACCGAATGCCAGCGGCAAAGGTTGGGCAGCATCGGTTTTGGCCAAATGAAAGGTGGTGTACCAGGTCAGCGCCAAAATGGCCGTCAACAGCATCGCGAAGGGGATGCGCGCAGCCAAGGCAGGGTCCAGCCAACCACTGAACAGCATGATGCTGGCGCCGCCTAACCAGTAGGGCAGGACGCCACCGGAAGTGGGCAAAACACCACCTACGTTGGGATGCAACCAGGAAGCGTCTCCCAGGGCAATGCTCCACATGTGCCCGAACGAGGCGATGTCTTCGTTCTTCCAGGGGTCACGACCAAACAAGCCCGGCAGGACGTAGGCCGCGCAAAACAAAATGAGCGCCCAGCGCGGAAGCCGGCGAACCGCTTTCTGGGTGACCAGTGCGGGCGTGACGGTAGGGGCGTGGGGTGATTGGCTCATTGAATGGACGATACAAGTAAAAAGGGCAGCCGTAGCTGCCCTTGTGTTTCGTGACAACAGGGATGCGTCTGAAAACGCTCCCTTGTGCTGTCATTACTTGCGGAACTGAGCGAACTTGTTGCGGAACTTTTCCACGCGGCCGCCCAACGAGTCCACAGACTTTTGAGTACCAGTGTAGAAAGCGTGCGACTCAGAAGAGGTTTCGAGCTTGAACAGTGGCACTTCACGGCCGTCTTCCAGCTTGATGGTTTCCTTGGAAGGAGCGCACGAGCGGGTCACGAACTTGAAGCCGTTGGATTGGTCCAGGAAGCAGACGTCGCGGTAGTTAGGGTGAATACCTTGTTTTGGCATGAAAAACCTCTTGCTGTTTGCATCATCGGGAGCCACTTGACACCATGCCAAGCACTTTCCGACAGCCGGAAAACCGAAGATTGTAATATGAATTAACCGCCTCGACGCATCATGTCGAAGAAGTCGTGGTTATTTTTGGTGGCGCGCATTTTGTCGAGAACGAACTCCATCGCCTCGATTTCGTCCATCGGGTAGAGCAACTTGCGCAAAATCCAGCTCTTTTGCAGGATTTCAGGCTTGAGCAGCAACTCTTCGCGACGGGTGCCAGACTTGTTGATCAGCATCGAAGGGTAGACGCGCTTTTCAGCCATGCGACGATCCAGGTGGATTTCGCAGTTGCCGGTGCCCTTGAATTCTTCGTAGATCACTTCGTCCATGCGGCTGCCGGTGTCAACCAGAGCGGTACCGATGATGGTCAGCGAGCCACCTTCTTCGATGTTGCGGGCTGCGCCGAAGAAACGCTTGGGGCGTTGCAGGGCATTGGAGTCCACACCACCGGACAACACCTTGCCAGACGATGGCAACACGTTGTTGTAGGCGCGAGCCAGACGGGTGATCGAGTCCAGCAAGATGACGACGTCTTTCTTCAACTCGACCAGACGCTTGGCGCGTTCGATCACCATTTCGGCAACCTGAACGTGGCGCTGAGCCGGTTCGTCAAAGGTGGAGCTGATGACTTCGCCGCGCACGGTGCGCTGCATTTCGGTCACTTCTTCCGGACGTTCGTCAACCAGCAAAACGATCAGGTGCACTTCGGGATGATTGGCAACCAGGGCGTGAGCCAGGTTCTTCATCATCACGGTCTTGCCGCTCTTGGGAGGGGCAACCAGCAGGGCGCGTTGGCCTTTGCCGATGGGGGCGACCAAGTCGATGATTCGGCTGGTGACGTTGTCGTCGCCGCGCACGCCTTCGCTTTCCAGCTTGAATTGCTGGTCAGGAAACAGCGGCGTGAGGTTCTCGAACATCAGTTTGTTCTTGTTGACCTCAGGCGAGATGCCGTTGACGCGGTCGACTTTGACCAGAGCAAAGTAACGTTCGCCGTCCTTGGGGACGCGAACTTCACCTTCGATCATGTCGCCGGTATGCAGGTTGAAACGGCGAACCTGGCTGGGCGACAAATAGATGTCGTCCGTGCTGGCCAGGAAGCTCATGTCGAGTGCACGCAAGAAGCCAAAGCCGTCAGGCAAGACTTCGAGCACGCCGTCACCAAAAACCTGTTCGCCGGCCTTGGCGCGTTTCTTCATGATCGCAAACATCAACTCTTGCTTGCGCATACGAGCAACGTTTTCGATCTCTAAAGCTTCCGCCATCTCGACCAATTTCGAGATGTGCAGTGCCTTCAGTTCTGAAAGATGCATGGATTGGGACCCTGGATGAAAGCTGCGTCAAAGGCAACACGCGGGTGCAGCAAAGCGCAGTAAGCGAACCGTGGGTAAAAAGTAGAGGGGGAAACTGGGGTCTGCTGGGACCGGGGTGGATTCAACCCGGACTGGCTGACGGCCCCCGCCAAACTGTGTTGACTGTTTGGCTTGCCGTGCGCCGAACAACAATTATGTGTCAGCGCACGGATTATAGGAAAGATTTCAGCCTGAAATCACAGGTTGGCGTCAACGAAAGCCGTCAGTTGGGCTTTTGACAGGGCGCCGACCTTGGTTGCAGCCAATTGACCGCCCTTGAAAATCATCAAGGTGGGGATGCCGCGGATGCCAAACTTGGCTGGCACGTCACGGTTTTGGTCCACGTTCATCTTGGCGACGTTCAGGCGACCGCTGTAGTCCTTGGCCACTTCGTCCAGGATGGGGGCAATCATCTTGCAAGGACCGCACCATTCAGCCCAGTAGTCAACCAGCACGGGTTGGGCGGATTGCAGAACATCGGCTTCGAACGATGCGTCGGTAATGTGTTTGATCAGGTCGCTGCTCATGGATCTATCCTTGGGGGTACTGGCCACGTTGTCGCAAAGAGGATCTGGGCCAGAAGGGTGAGATGATTCTGACACAGAAGATGATGCGTTCGTTGCGCATCTCAAGTACCACTTTCCTATGACCGTCATAGACGCAGCCTTTAGCCCACCTTTTTGCCCCCGCTCATCGTTGATCCCAGAGACTTGGCCATGGCAGGCCAATCGGTCTGCGGCGGACTGCTGGGCGCAATGGGCTCAGGCCACTGCTCAGTGGCTGAAAGGCCAGAACGTCGACCCGCGCGAGGCGGTTGTGATCGTGCCGGTGGGGGCAGTTTTGACCCATGCCAGGCGCGCCTGGGGTGAGCACATTGGTGGGTGGGCACCGGCTGTCGAGACGGTGGCGTCTTTGATTGCCGCACACGGATGGCGCCATGACCCGACCACGTCTGTCGCTGGCAAGCTGACGATGGATCTGGTGATGGACCGCCTGACGGTGACACAGCGTCTGCAAAAAGAGACATGGTCCAAGCAATGGGCCTCGCGTGACCCTCGGGGTTTTGAGCATGCGATGGAGCAGGTGGTCGACGCGGCCCACAGCTGGGTCAGGCGGGCGCAATCCATCGCGCCGGATCAACGAGAAGCCTATTGGCAACACGCCAGAGACTTGCTCGGGGCGCAGGCCAGTGGTGCTGTGCAGTACGGGTCCCGTGAAAAACTGTTGCTGGCTTTCGCACTGGAGTGGGTGATCGACAGCATGGCCGCAGGCTGGCCCACGGATGTGATGTTTGATTTGCCCTTCAAGGCCTATGTGGGGGTG